>CAZOCO010000006.1:0-36526 GCA_964578325.1 uncultured Muribaculum sp. | reverse complement strand
TAACCCTCACCAATTATAAGCGAGGGTTATGATCCGTTAAGTTAGTGACATTGGGGTTTAGGCAGAGTGAACACAAACTGCAATCCGGTGTGACCCGGAGTGGGATCGTTGCGAACCTCAATCGTTCCGCCCATAGCCTCGACCGTCGACTTGACGATAGGCAATCCAAGTCCGGTGCCACCTACACGGCGTGTACGGCCTTTATCCACTCGATAGAACCGCTCAAACAGATGCTCCAGATGAACGTCGGCTACGCCGGTTCCGTTGTCACCGAAAATAAAGGTATAAAATTCCGCATTCTCACCTTCCATCCGCAGATAACACTCCGTTCCGTGAGAATGGAAATTGGCATTGCGTATAAGATTCATAAACATGCCATAGAGCAGATTGTAATTGCCTACAACCTCGATTCCTACGGGAATATCAAACCAGAATTTTACATTGGGGGCCGCACCCGAAGCCTCCAGCTCTGAAGATATTGACATCATAAGGTCGGTAAGATCGACCTTCTCACGAATTATCTCGTTGGCACCACGCTCAAGACGTGTAATAGCAGAGAGGTCGTTGAGCAGTGAGCACAAGCGATCCATATTGGCCGAAGCTTTCTGCAGGAACATTACCCGCTGCCCTTCGTTCATATCGGGGTTCTGGAGTATGGTCTCAAGATATCCCTTAATAATACCCACCGGGGTCTTTAGCTCATGGTTGATATTTGACGACATCTCGCGATTCATCTGAATCTTATCTTCAGTAGCCTTGATGGCCAGGCGATGCTCCCGTTCCGAACGCTCATTGGCTTCGACACGCAGTGTATAAAGTTCGGCTATCTTTCGCGAGATCTCACCAAGTTCGTCATTAGGGAAGTTTAGTTCCGACAAATCAAGCACATCGCCCGATGCCGCCTTTTCAGCAAACAAGTGGAGCGTCTTCATATTTTTGCCCAGATAGAGCGAAAACAGATAGGCGATACCAGATATGACAAGAGCGAATATAATCACGATAAGCCATATGCTGTCGTCGGCATCGACACTCTGATACAGAGTTGTAGTAAATGGCATCGCTGTGTGCACCGAGATACGTCCATCGGTACTCATACGCACACCATAGAAATAGTAGTTAGCCTGATCCTCTTCAAGGTAAGAGGGCCTGACAGCCGTACCGTGACCCTGGACAAGAGCTGAAGCAAATTCAGGCGAAACTTTACCGTTGCGGTCGCGGAAAATCTGGTCGCCGATCAGCCAAAGAAGATTTCCCTTGTCATCGTAGACTGATACACGTATACCGTTGAATTCAGAGTTCTCGTAGTAACGCTGAATGAAGTTCATAAACGGCACCATGTCTACATTGTTCTCGTAGGCATCGATGATACGTGAATTTACCATACACAGATCATCGTTAAGGCGCGCCTTACGATATTCAGTCTCGCGCGACTGTTGATAAAATGTCATGCATATGATGACAATCCACAACAGTCCTACTACAGGGAAAAAGAACTGCCACTGATATTTAATTGACCTCCTTAAATCCATAACCGTAGCCGAGTCGCGTCACAATATTAGCACCATAAGGCTCGATCTTCTGACGCAGACGCGTGATGTTGGTATCAATTGTTCTTGTTGAAACTACAACATCTTCGGGCCATGCGCCCTGCAAAATCTCTTCGCGTGAATATGTACGGTTGCGATGTGTGAGGAAGAATACCAGAAGATCGTATTCTCTTTTGGTAAGTTTTACAGGACGTCCGCCGATATACACCTGGCACTCATTGCGGTCGACACGCATAGTGCGGAAATTGATATCCGACTGCCGCATCGGCGTCACACCGGGCATCATAATATTGACGTTGGCACGTCGCAACACGGCACGCACACGGGCTTTGACCTCGTTTACTGTAAACGGCTTCGTTATATAGTCGTCGGCACCAAGATTCAGACCCATCACGGTATCGTCCTCGCCATTAAGCGCCGAACAGAATATGATAGGTGTATGCTCTGTCTCCGGCATGCTTCTGATCTGATTAGCAAGCTCAAAGCCAGACACATCGCCCATCATTATATCAAGGATGAACAACGAATAACTCGGCAAGTCATAACTTAAGGCCTCTTCAGGCGACAATGCCGTATCTACAATGTAACCATCGAGTTGCAGATTATATTTCAGAATTTCACAGATTGACTCTTCGTCGTCGACTATAAGGATCTTGACATTCATTGTTGTATGTTATTGCTAATTATATAGCAAAATTAGTCTCTTTGGAATTAAGAGACTAATACAGACCGTTAACTTATGTTAAATCGAACACTACTTTCCTCTCTAAACGGTTATATTTATGCAGCAGAAACATTTTTACCCATACAATGATTATGGCCGACAACAAAAAATTACTCGTAATATCGACCGGCGCCGGAATGAGCGCCGAAAGCGGCATACGCACCTTCCGCGATGCCGGAGGACTATGGGAGGAATATCCGGTGATGGAAGTAGCAAGTGCCGATGGTTTCCGGGCCAATCCCGCTCTTGTGCACGAGTTCTACAACAAGCGTCGCAAAGAGCTCCTAAACGCAAAGCCCAACGACGGACATTCAGGGTTGTACAAGCTTGAAAAATACTTTGATGTGCGTATCATCACCCAAAACGTCGACGATCTTCACGAACGTGCCGGAAGTACCGATGTACTCCATCTGCATGGAGAGTTGATGAAGGTAAGGGCCATCGATGACGAAACAAAGGTCTATACCCTTCACCCCGATAATCTTACCACTACACCCGACACCGTGATAGATGGTCATCGCGTACGACCTCACATCGTATTTTTTCAGGAGGCCGTACCAAATATCGAACCAGCCATAAAAACCGTATCGCAAGCCGACATATTCGTAGTGATCGGCACATCGCTGAATGTCTATCCGGCAGCCGGGTTACTACACTACGTAAAACCTGGCACACCAATATACTACATCGATCCGAATCCCGCCGCCGTACCCCCCGGCGTTCATGTCATACCGCTTCCTGCAACAAAAGGCATTGAAGTATTGGCGCAACTGATCGTGACAGAATAAACGCCCCGCTATTTGCATTTGCAAACTCGCCCGGATTACTCGTGACATAATATCGCGCGGAATCCGGGCAACATTTCACATTGTAGATAACTTTTTAGGCTTTTTTGTTGGGGAAACGGGCGGTTTGATTATGTAAATTCGATAGAATCTTGCTAACTTTACAGTCTACTATAGATACTCGTCAATGTCGCAAGAAATTTATCACATACCAGCTCTGCTTGAAGCATCAATGGAGGCCCTTGACCTTCGTCCCGATGGCATATATGTCGATGCCACCTTTGGTGGGGGTGGACATTCGCGTGCCATTTTGTCGCGACTTGGCCCCGGAGGACGGCTGCTGTCGTTTGACCAGGACATAGAAGCCCGGGCAAACGCCATCGACGATCCTCGGTTTACATTTGTACACGGCAATTTCCGCTACCTGAAAAATTTCCTGCGTTACTACGACGCTTTGCCGGTCGACGGCATACTTGCCGATCTCGGCGTGTCGTTTCACCATTTCGACGATGCCAGCCGGGGGTTCTCGTTTCGTTTTGACTCACGACTCGACATGCGCATGAACCGCAAGGCTACCCGCAGTGCCGACGAGCTACTGAACGAATCATCGGAGGAGGAACTTAAAAATATATTCCACACCTACGGACAGTTTGCCAAAGCCGGCCGACTTGCTGCCGCAATAGTGCGTCGCCGCACAAGCAGTGGCGACATACACACGGTAGCCGATCTACTCGAAATAATCCGCCCGTTTGTCAATCCCCGTCAGGAGAAAAAAGAGCTGGCAATGATATTCCAGGCCCTGCGCATAGTGGTCAATGACGAGATGCATGCGCTTAAGAGTCTGCTCAACCAGTCACTGGCCGTAATGAAACCCGGCGGCCGACTCGCGATAATTACCTACCACTCGCTCGAAGACCGCCTCGTCAAAAATTTCTTCAAAACGGGCAACTTCGATGGCATTGTCAACAAAGACTTTTACGGCAACGTCATAGCACCACTTACACCTGTGGGCAAAGCTATCATCCCATCCGAGGCTGAAATCGAATCAAATCCACGCTCACGCAGCGCCAAGCTCCGTGTCGCCGTATTTAATCCAAAAACCGACTGACACCCATGGCCGAGCAAAAAAACAAGCAACAGAGCGTTGTAAAACGCATATTCCACGGCCGTGTCATCACCAGCGACTTTTTTATCAAGCACTGGACAGTCGTCATACTGGCGTGCGGAATGATTCTGGTGTACATTCACAACCGCTACGAATGCACCACACGCATGGAGCAGATACAGCAGCTCGAACGCAAGCTTGAAATAGCCGAGACCGAACTGATGCGCGAACGCGCCACCTACATGAGCCGTATTCGCGAATCGTCAATGACCGAAATGGTACAAAGACTCAATCTGGGTCTGACCGTACAGGAACAACCGCCATATCACATCAAACGCCAGTAGACACCATCAACCAATCTCTCTCACAACAACTCTCCATCGCAATGAATAAAGAGCCAAATTCAATATCAATTTTCCGCTACATTTTCGTAGTGCTGATGATGCTCGGTGTGGCAGGATTCGTGCTGTACAAGGTTGTCGACAACACTATCGTACATGCCGCCGACTGGAACAAGGCAGCCGAGAAAGAGCTGTCAAAAACAGTCCCCATCGCTCCTGAACGTGGAAACATCATGTCGGCAAACGGCACGATACTGGCTACCAACCTCACATTCTACAACATACGTCTTGACTACCGAAGCGAAAAGTTTCAGGAAGACACACTGCGCAAATATATAGGCCAGCTCAGCGACTCGATGGCCCGACATTTCCCGCTACGCGACGCAGCCGGATGGCAAAAGCGTCTGCTCTCTCCTCTCGACAAAGAGAAGTCGAAACGTCCGCGCTGCTTCCCGGTATTACTGCATCTGACCTACGAACAGACACAACTGCTACGCACATTCCCATTTTTCAACATCAAAAACCCAAACCGCAACGGCCTCGTGCAGGAGTCAGAGATGCGACGTGTATTGCCCTACGGCTCCATGGCCCGCCGTTCGATCGGAGGCGTCGGCATCGACTCCGCCACAGCTGAAGTCCATGGTATTTCCGGACTCGAATGTGCTCTCGACTCACTGCTCTACGGACATCCGGGCGTGGCAAAAAAAGTCGCTCTTACCAAAAACATCGTCAACTGGACCGACATACCGCCGTCGTCGGGCTACAATATCACCACCACTATCGACATCAACCTGCAGGACATCGTGGAAAACGAACTGCAGTCGATTCTCACAGAATGCGATGCCGAGTGGGGGGTAGCCGTGCTGATGGAGGTCTCCACCGGAAATATACGGGCTATTTCCAACCTGGAAAAACGCAAAGGGGGTGCTATCGGCGATTACGTCGAAGGAATGAACCGCGCAGTTCTCGGCTATGAACCGGGGTCGGTGGTAAAGACTCTGTCGATGATGATAGCCCTTGAAGACGGCATCGTCTCCAACCCAGAGCAAGTCATACAGACCGGCTACAGCTTCGCCTACGCCGGAGGTCGGCCTATCACCGACTCACATGGAGCGCCGTCGATGAGAGTGCGCGAAGTAATCGAACGGTCATCAAATATCGGCATGGCAAAGATTATCACATCGCGATATGGCGCCAATCCGGGAGCGTTCTATTCGCGACTGAAGTCTCTTGGGTTCCTCGATCCGATGCACACCGGTATTGCCGGAGAACGCATACCACGCATCGACTCGGTAGCCAATAACCGCGGTGGACGTATCACACTGTCGCGCATGGCCTATGGCTATGCCACCGAGATTCCACCGATCTATACCCTGTCGATCTACAATGCCATCGCCAACGACGGCATATATGTCAAGCCAAGACTCGTGCAGCGACTTACCGATGCGACTACCGACACCATATTGCCGATAGACTACATGGGTACAGGCCGTGCATGCTCACCGGCCACAGCCAAGAAAATGCGACAGATGCTTACATCGGTTGTGTGGGGCGACCACGGCACCGGACGCTCGCTACGCGACGACCGGGTGAGAATAGCCGGAAAAACAGGCACATGCTATATGACCAAACCGACTGGAGGATATGACACGTCTAAAAAACGTCTCGCTTTCTGTGGCTTCTTCCCGGCTGAAACCCCCAAATATTCATGCATAGTATTGACATGCCATCCACGACGCTATCCGCTCGGTGCCGCCGGAAATTCAGGCCATGTATTGAAAAACATAGCCCTGAAAATGTATTCACGCGGTATGCTTGACAACGAGTCGGACTACCGTTCGGATTCTCCCGGTGGTAACGATTCCCCTACACTGCTGGCTACAACCCGCGACCGTGCTGACGCTCTGCGGCGCTCGCTCGGAGTCAAACATGTCCGTCACTATGCTATCGACAACCATCGCGACCACCATAACGTGCCACGTGTAGTAGGCTGTCCGCTTCGCGATGCCATAGAAATACTGGAACGCGATGGCTTCGATGTCACTTTTCAAGGGTCCGGACATGTCGTTTCGCAGACATTGCGACCGGCCGACGACATCAATCCGGGGCCGGCAATACACCTGATATTAAACTGAACAAACACCTCACATCACATATCACATTATGAAGTCTCTAAATCAACTGTTGTCATCGATAAAGCCGATTGAAGTAATCGGCAGCATCAAGAAAAACATCACCGACGTAGTGAGCGATTCGCGCCGCGTCACACCTGGGTCACTGTTTGTGGCCGTACGCGGCACTACCGTCGACGGACACTCATTCATACCGCTGCTGCAATACAGTGGCGTCGGTGCCATAGTATGTGAGGAATTGCCCGAACTGCTGATATCTTCAATCACCTATATCCGTGTAGAAAATTCGGCTGTCGCTCTTGGAAATCTGGCATCGGAATGGTACGACAACCCTTCCCGGCGATTAAAACTTGTCGGAGTCACCGGTACCAACGGTAAGACCACTACCGCCACCTTGATCTACGAAATGGCCCGTCTGATGGGTTACAAAGCCGGACTATTATCGACCGTATGCAACTATATCGACGATGAAGCGGTGCCTACAGCCGTAACAACGCCCGATCCACTTACAATCAACGCCCTGCTGGCACGCATGGTCAGTGCAGGGTGTAGTTATGCCGCCATGGAAGTATCGAGCCATGCCGCCCATCAGCACCGTATAGCCGGGCTGACATTCACTGGTGGTATTTTCTCTAACCTCACCCGCGACCATCTCGACTATCACGGCACGGTTCAAGCCTATCTCGACGCCAAAAAGAGTTTCTTCGACTCGCTACCGGCCGAGGCCTTCGCTCTCACCAATATTGACGACCGTGTGGGAGATGTAATGCTGCAGAATACCGCCGCAACCCGCCACACCTATTCTCTGCAATCGCAGGCTGATTTTATGGGCCGAATCATCGAAAGCCGTCTTGACGGCACTACAATGACGTTTAACGGACGTGAAGTAGAAGTGCTGTTTACCGGACGCTTCAACGCCTACAACCTTACCGCAGTGTATGGCGCTTCGGTATTGTTGGGGTGGTCTGTCGACGACATTTTGGTAAAAATGAGTATGCTCGTCCCTGTAGCCGGACGTTTCCAGACATTCCGTTCTAACGACGGACGCATGGCGATCGTCGATTACGCCCACACGCCCGATGCCGTAGTCAACGTGCTTCAGGCAATACGCGACATTGTCGGAAACCGAGGCAATATAATCACCGTGGTCGGTGCCGGCGGCGACCGTGACAAAGGAAAACGCCCCATCATGGCCCGCGAAGCTGCCCTTCGGTCAGACAAGCTGATTCTGACATCCGACAATCCACGTACCGAGATTCCAGAGCAAATTATTGCCGACATGGAGGCCGGTCTCGACGAAACGACACGTGACCGCACGTTGTCGATAACCGACCGCCGCCAGGCAATACGCACGGCAGCCGCGCTGGCTAAAGCCGGAGATGTCATCCTTATTGCCGGTAAAGGACACGAAACCTATCAGGAAATCAACGGTGTACGTCACCACTTCGACGACCGCGAGGAAATAAAGTCGGCACTTGGAATTTAAAGCTGCAGTCATCAGTCATTTTTCCACTTTTCTGTCAACAACAAAACAATGTTATATTCTCTGTTTCAATATCTGAACGAGTCAGGAGCTATACCTGGCGGACGTCTCATGGACTATATCACCGTGAGGTCGGGAGCCGCCCTTGTGCTATCTCTGTTCATCGCCATTATTTTCGGCCGACGTATCATCGACCGTCTTCAACTGATGCAAGTTGGAGAAATCGTACGTGATCTCGGGCTTGAAGGACAGATGAAGAAAACCGGCACCCCTACCATGGGTGGCATCATTATTATAGTATCGATACTGGTGCCATGCCTGCTTGTCGGGAATCTCGCCAATGTGTATATGCTGCTGATGGTTGTAGCCACCATATGGCTCGGCATACTCGGCGGCCTTGACGACTATATCAAAGTACATCGCCACGATAAAGATGGCCTTAAAGGCAAATTTAAAATCGTAGGTCAGGTGGGACTTGGACTGATAGTGGGACTCACAATGGTCTTTTCTCCCGATATCACAGTGCGCGACAACGCCGTGGTAGCTTCAACATACACGACATTGAATATCTCTGACGAGACTTCAGTCACCATAGACGACGAAATAGTGGCTACCGCTCCGATTGCCGACGTAAAGGCTCCAGTCACCACTATTCCTTTCGTAAAAAACAACAACTTCGATTATTCTTCGCTCACACGCTGGATGGGGTCGGCCGGTCCTGCCGCCGGATGGATATTGTTTGTGATTGTTGTGATATTTATAGTGACAGCTACATCAAACGGGGCCAACCTCACCGATGGTCTCGACGGACTGGCGACTGGAACTTCGGCCATAATCGGCGTGTCACTGGCTGTGATGGCATATCTCGGGTCAAACGTCATATATGCTTCATATCTTAATATAATGTATGTGCCCGGTTCGGAAGAACTTGTAGTGTACATGGCTGCATTTATCGGAGCACTCGTAGGCTTCCTGTGGTACAACGCCTATCCGGCACAAGTGTTTATGGGTGACACCGGTTCGCTCACATTGGGTGGTATCATCGCGGTATTTGCCGTACTCATCCACAAAGAGCTTATGCTACCCATATTGTGCCTGATCTTCTATCTCGAAGACCTGTCGGTCGTGTTACAGGTAGCCTACTTCAAGTATACCAAATCGCGCTACGGCGAAGGACGCCGCATATTCAAAATGACTCCGCTACATCACCATTTCCAACGTTCTCTGGCACAAAGCCAAGGCTATGTCGCATGGAAGAATCCTGTTTCTGCCATCCCGGAAAATAAGATCGTAGTAAGATTCTGGATTGTTGGCATTCTGCTCGCCGCTATAGCTTTTGTCACACTTAAAATACGCTAATCCGATATGTCTGTATCAAAACCCGTCATAAAGGAATCATACAAATCACATCGCCTGGTAGTACTCGGCGGTGGAGAAAGCGGAGTCGGAGCCGCAATACTTGGTCATGCTCTCGGCATGGATGTTTTTCTGTCGGATGCCGGCAGGCTTGCCGACAGTTACCGTGACATGCTCATCAACGAAGGCATCGAATATGAAGAGGGTGGCCACACACCGGCTCTCATACTCAACGCCTCCGAAATCGTCAAGAGCCCCGGCATACCACCCACCGCACCTGTTGTAGCGGAAGCAGTCAAAGCAGGAATCCCGGTATTGTCTGAAATAGAATTCGGCGCACGCTTCACCGATGCACGCATGGTATGCATCACCGGTTCAAACGGCAAGACCACTACTACTTTACTCACATACCACATATTACGTGAAGCCGGGCTTGATGTCGGACTGGCAGGAAACGTAGGCAAATCACTGGCCCTGCAGGTAGCCCGTGAGCCACACGAAGTCTACGTAATAGAGTTGTCGTCGTTTCAGCTTGAAAACATGTACGACTTCAAGGCCAACATAGCCGTGATGATGAATATCACCCCCGACCATCTTGACCGCTACGACTACAAGATGCAGAACTATGTCGACGCTAAGTTCCGTATACTCAACAATCTCACCGGATCAGACGCATTTATCTACTGGCAGGATGATCCGGTAATATCGCGCCAGATGGAACAGGTAGCTACCGAGGCCCGACTGTTTCCATTTACCGATATGGAGGTAGATAAACCTGCGGCATTTCAAGGTGCGTTCCTCACCGTAGATGGACGACTGCGCATACAGACTCCGACCGGAGTATTTGATATGAAATCCGACGAGCTGTCGCTACCGGGTCGCCACAATCTCTATAATTCGATGGCCGCCGGACTATCGGCATCGCTACTTGACATACGCAACGACGTGATACGCCGGGCGTTGTCCGACTTCGAGGGGGTTGAACACCGTCTGGAATACTGTGGCACCGTAGATGGAGTCCGCTATATCAACGACTCCAAAGCTACCAATGTCAACTCGTGCTGGTATGCCCTCGAAAGCATGCCACAATCGGGAGTGGTACTCATTCTCGGAGGTAAAGACAAAGGCAATGATTACACCGAGATTGAGCCGCTTGTACGCAAAAAAGTCAAGGCAATAGTGTGCATGGGCAAGGACAACTCCAAGCTACTGGAATTTTTCACCGGTAAAGTGCCGGTGATTGCAGACACACATTCACTCGACGACGCTGTGGCCGCATGCCGCGAGGCTGCCGAGGCCGGTGACACCGTACTCCTTTCGCCGTGTTGCGCAAGCTTCGACCTATTTTCAAGCTACGAAGACCGTGGCCGACGCTTCAAGGCCGCAGTAAAAAAACTGATGTCTAATTCTTAATTTATATTCAACAATCTCTCCATGTCTGAAATAGATTCAGCTACATTCTCCTCGGTTGAGACCGACACACCCCCGACTGAAAAAAAACAGCAGGCCGCCACGTCCGATTATCCGGCTCATGGCGACAAATCGATCTGGGGTATATACATTTTTTTGTGTCTTGTGTCTATAATCGAGCTTTACAGTGCGTCATCACGTGAAATCAGTATCAACGGGGTGTTTGATCCGCTTGTACGACATGTGATGTTTCTCATAATGGGAACACTCATCGTGGTCGGCTTCGAGCGACTTCACTACAAAAGTTTCTTCGGCCTATCATACTTTATTGGAGGAGCGGCATTTCTGATGATGCTGTACTCGTTGAAATTCGGCGACAATATCAACGGTGCGGTCAGATCGTTTTCTATCGGTCCGCTGTCGGTTCAGCCATCCGAACTGATTAAATTTGCCATCGTGCTGGTGGTAGGACGCATTATGGTCTTTACCCAGCAGCGTGGCGACAAAAATAAAGAAGACAAAGGCATACTGATCGCAGCGCTTATTGTAGCCATTGTAGCGGCCTTCCTCTATCCACAGGGACTTACCAACACGGCTCTGGTGGTGGGGGTCGCACTGGTAATGATGCTCGTAGGTGGCGTGCCGGTAGGCAAATGGCTGGCCGTAGTGGCGGTGTTCGGACTACTTGCCTTTGGTGGACATAAAGCTATCAAGTATTATCACCAGCACAAGGCAGAGACCATCGAAGCCGCCGCCGGCACCGGCTCGGTAGACCGCACAAATCTCCGCAACAGCCGCATGGCCTCTTACGATCCGTTCAGACAAAAGTACAACGATACAATCACCGCCGGCAACCGACAGGAGATGTACTCCTACATGGCTCAAGCCAATGGAGGTAAATTCGGCGTGTTTCCGGGCAACTCCCGCGAGACAGCACGACTGCCACTGGCATTCTCCGACTATATCTTCGCCATCATAGTGGAAGAATGGGGATGCCTGGGGGGAATTATATTAATGTCGACATACTTTTTCCTGATGATACGCGCACTGATTATAGCCAAACGATGTCACAGGGTGTATCCTCTGCTGCTTGTAACCGGCATGGCCGTAATGATAGCTCTGCAGGCACTGTTCCACATGGGAATCGTGTCGGGAGCGTTTCCGGTGTCCGGGCAGCCTTTGCCACTCATTTCAAAAGGAGGGACATCGATACTCGTATCGTGTGCCGCCTTTGGCGTAATGCTGTCGGTAAGCCGTACGGCCGTACAGAACGGATCTAAAAAAGAAGATCGGGAAGAACTTAAAAATTTACCGCAGGAACTACATCCTGACAACCGCACACACTCATGACCACATCTGATTCAAAAAAGAAATTCCTTATAAGTGGCGGTGGCACCGGTGGCCACATATTCCCCGCGTTGTCGATAGCCGATGCGCTTCGCCGCCGTTGGCCCGACTGCGACATCCTGTTTGTCGGAGCAGAAGGGCGTATGGAAATGACACGTGTCCCCGAGGCCGGCTACGAGATTGTCGGACTGCCTGTAGCGGGATTCAACCGCTCCAATCCACTGGCCAACATACCGGTTGTATGGAAGCTATGCCGCTCGATGCTAAAAGCCAGCAGTATCGTCCGCAATTTCCGTCCGGACATGGCAATCGGCGTCGGAGGCTATGCGTCAGGCCCTGTATTGAAAGCCGCCCAACGGCAAGGTATCCCCACTCTGCTTCAGGAGCAGAACTCCTATGCCGGAGTAACAAACAAGCTACTTTCCCGTCGTGCTAAAGCCATATGTGTGGCTTATCCCGACCTCGAACGTTTTTTCCCGGCTGACAAAATAATTGTTACCGGTAATCCCATCAGATCCGGACTGACCGACTGCAATCTCTCGCCCGACGAAGCCCGTAAATTATTCGGCATCCGTAAGGAAGGCCCGCTACTGCTCGTTGTAGGCGGATCTCTCGGAGCGCGCACTATCAACGAATCGGTAATAAGCGCTCTACCAGAGCTTGTCAATGCAGGAATCAACATCGTCTGGCAGACAGGGCGCTTGTATGCCGACGAATGTATCAAAGAGGCCGCCAAGTATCCTGCCGATCAGGTAAAAGCGATGCCCTTCATTGGGCATATGGGCGAAGCCTACCGTGCAGCCGATCTTGTCGTTGCCCGCGCCGGAGCCTCGACAATCTCCGAGTTGCAACTACTCGGAATGAGCGCGATACTTATACCATCGCCCAATGTAGCAGAAGACCATCAGACAAAAAATGCTATGGCCCTGGCCACGCGCGACGCAGCTGTAATGATTCCCGACAGTGAAGCACGCCTACGGCTTGCCGACGAAGTAATAGCATTGCTTAACGACCCGAATCGTCTGCATACTCTCGCAAATAACGCCAAAAACATGGCACTCCCTGATGCGGCCGACAAGATAGTCGGCACTATCGAATCAATCCTGACAAAAAAATAGCCAAACACCACGATATGGACGATAAGCCTAAAATATATTTCGCCGGAGCCGGTGGTATCGGTATGGCCGCTCTCGAACGCTACTATCTGTCGCGCGGATATGAAGTAGCCGGATACGACCGCACTCCTACCGAACTGACATCTGACCTCGCGGCAGAAGGAGTACATATCACTTTTGACCCTTCGGTAGAAGCGATACCGGCCAATTTCCGCAACCATCCCGACATTCCGGTAGTCTATACTCCGGCCCTGCCGTCCGATCATCCGCAACTGCGATATTTCCGCGAAAACGGCTATACGGTGAAGAAACGGTCGCAGGTACTTGGCGACATTACCCGTGAATCTTTGTCGATATGCTTTGCCGGTACTCACGGCAAGACTACCACATCGTCAATGGCGGCACATATACTCCACACGTCCGACATAGGCTGTAATGCCTTTCTGGGAGGAATCCTCCGCAACTACAATTCCAATCTGCTGCTGTCTGCAACATCACCATACTCTGTAATCGAAGCCGACGAATACGACCGCTCATTTCACACCCTGCGACCATACATTGCAGTCATTACGGCTACCGATCCCGACCATCTCGACATCTACGGCACGGAAGAAGCCTACCTCGAAAGCTTTGCCCACTTCACCGAGCTTATTCGTCCCGACGGCTATCTACTCGTACATGAGGGTCTGAAACTAAAACCACGGCCATTGGCGTCGGTCAAGACCTACACCTACGGAGTAAAATCGGGTGACTACCACGCCGACAACATACGCCACGCCGACGGCACCATCCGATTCGACATGATATTGCCTTCAGGCGAAAGCATCTCCGACATCGAACTTGGCGTACCGGTCGACATCAATGTAGACAACGCCGTAGCGGCCATCGCAGCATGCCACCTCTCCGGTACACTACAACCCGAAGCCGTGCGCAAGGCCATGGCAACGTTTATGGGGCCGAAACGCCGTTTTGAATTCTGGCGCAAAGAAGTGCGCGACAGCCGTCCCCACGTCATAATCGATGACTATGCCCACCATCCCGACGAGATAAAAGCCTCGATAGCATCGGTAAGAGCTATATATCCCAAGGCGAAACTAACGGTGGTATTCCAACCGCATCTCTACTCGCGCACACGCGATTTCGCTCCGCAATTTGCCGCAGCTCTGTCTGCCGCTGATTCGCTCATACTCGTTGACCTTTACCCTGCCCGAGAGAAACCGATTCCCGGAGTGACATCGCAAATTATCCTTGACCAAGTAACTCTGTCCGACAAGATTCTGGTGGCACGCCACGACTTGGTAAAGACGATAAAAAAACGTAACTTTGAAATTCTATTGACACTGGGCGCAGGCGACATATGCGAACTGCTGCCCGAAATTCTCGACAACGACTCAATACGATGATAAAAAAAGCCCTGCTGTGGATACTCACCTTGCTGCTTATGGCCTACATCATTGCCGCCGTAACGGTGGCGCGCCGGTGGGCCGGCGACAAAGTATGCAGCGGGGTCACGGTTACGGTCACCGACTCTACCACATCAGGCTTTGTCACCGTGCGCGAACTTATCTCCGACCTTGATTCTTTTCCGGTAAAGGCCCCGGGCATGAGACTGGATGCCATAAATACCTACGATATCGTACAACAATTGCTGGCTATAGATAAAATCGAGACCGCATCGGCCATCGTCAATACCGACGGAACCATCGACATTACAGCAGTCCCGCTCAAGCCCGTCGCACGAATTTTTGACGACAATCTGCACCGCTCATACTACATCAACCGTCAGTGTAAACCGATGTGGGCTACCGCACGCTACCACACCGACGTCCCCGTCATATCGGGCAGATTTGATTCGACGTTCCCTCCGTCACGAATGCTCCCGCTGATTTCATTTCTGGAAAAACACCGTTCGTGGGACTCGTTGATTACACATATACGCGTGGAAAGTCCAAACAATGTGATACTGGTACCGATGATACACGGCCATGTCATAAATCTGGGCTCCCCCGACAATCTTGACGATAAATTCTCGCGGCTTGCCATCGCATACCGCCAGATACTACCTGTACGCGGATGGAATTTCTACGACACCATCTCGGTGAAATGGAACGGACAAATTGTGACGACAAGACGCAAGAAACAGCTACCTCCACTACCCGACCCCGACGCCATGAACGCTGATATCGAAGATCCTGATCCGGGCACAATGTCGACAGAGATAGCCTCAAACAACTGATATCCACATGAAATAAAAAAACACTACATATATGCAACAGACCTACATAGCAGCCCTTGAGATAGGAAGCTCGCATATCCGCCTCGCCATAGGAAGCGTAGACCCCGACGGCACTCTCACTCTACTGGCAAAAGAAGACGAACCTGTGGTCGACTCCACATCCTACGGATGGATCAAAAACATCGATGACGTGGCAAGCAGGGTAAATTCACTCATACGTAAAATAGAGAATTACCCTGCCGTATCTCCACGTAAAATCCGTAGCGTCTACATGGGTCTCGGAGGTCGTTCAATGATGGCCAACCCCGTGAAAATCGTACGTCAGTTCGACGACGAGATAGAGCTGAATCAGCATCTCATCGACCAGATGAAAGAGGATGCCCGCACATCCACGCTATCGGAACGACGCGTACTCGAGGTATCGCCACGATCGTTTATCATCGACAACCAGCCCACATCAAAGCCAATCGGGGCTCTGGGACGCACGATCGAGGCTGAATTTAATGTAATTTCGGCCCGCAACCATGGATCGATCAACCTTAACCGCATCGACACACTGGCCCAGCGCCAGAATCTGACCATCAAAGGTAAGTTTGTACGACAGAACGCACTGGCCAATCTGGTACTTACCGGAGATGAAATCAACCTTGGCTGTATGCTGGTTGACTTCGGCGCAGAAACTACGTCAGTATCTATCTACCGTGGCGGTTCAATGCGCTATTTCGTCACCCTGCCAATAGGATCACGCATTATTACACGCGACCTGATGTCGCTCAACCAGACCGAAGAAAGGGCAGAAATACTGAAAAAGGCTATCGGCGATGCAGGCAACCTGGTTCCGCACACCGACCGCACCGACATCGACTGTAATCCTACCGATGTCAACAACTATGTATACCACCGCGCAGCCGAAATCGCGGTAAATATAGTAGAGCAGGTGAAGTTTGCCGGCATGACATTCAACGACCTGCCCAAAGGCATTATACTTGTAGGCGGCGGCTCCAATCTACGCGGATTCTCCGAAGCACTGACACGCCTGGCCCATACACCGGTGCGCCTCGGCGCCATACCCTCGTCGGTAAGAGTATCGGATCCGCGTATGCAGACACTCGAGATGCTCGACGTAATAGCCATACTTAAAATGGCCGCCGAATCGATGCCTGCCGAATGCACCGAAATTCCGGAACACCTGTCGGCCGCCGTAGTCAATGATTCCGATGATAGCGACAGTTATGACGACACACCCGACAGCGATGACGATGAAGGCCCCGGATATATGCCTATCAAGAAAGGAAAAAACAAAAAGTCCACCGAAGCCAAGAAAACAAATCACAAGAATCCCGACGCCCCCAAGAAACCCGGATTCTTCTCAAAAGTGATGGGTGGCTTGAGTACTTTCTTCGATGAACCCGAAGATCAGGAAAACTAATCTTCCACACACCGCAAAACAACATCTGAAATGGATAAATATAATAACCACAACAGCTCACCTGTAGTACCCGACGTAGCCGATGCGGGATTTGCGACCGAACCTACCGGCGGCGATATCATTAAGGTACTCGGTGTCGGCGGCGGAGGCAACAATGCCGTATCATACATGTACAATCAAGGTATCGAGCATATCTCATATGTAGTGCTCAATACCGACCGAAAAGCCGTAATAAACTCGCCCGTACCCACCAAAGTGGTCATCGGCAACGGTCTCGGTGCCGGTAATAAACCTGAAGTCGCTGAACAAGCGGCCGAAAACGCCGCTGAAAAAATCGCCGAAATCTTCAACGACGACACAAAAATGGTATTCATCACCGCAGGTATGGGTGGTGGAACCGGTACAGGAGCGGCGCCGGTCGTAGCACGCATTGCACGTGAAAGAGGCGTGCTGACCATCGGTATCGTCACTCTACCGTTCTTGTTTGAAGGTGTCAAGAAGATGCTCAAAGCCCTCAAGGGCGCCGAAGAAATGAGCAAATACGTAGATGCTATGCTCATTATCTCCAATCAGATATTATATGAGAAGTATCCCGACCTCAACATGGTCAATGCGTTTGCCAAGGCCGACGATACCCTCGCCACCGCGGCCCGATCTATTTCAGAACTGATAACGTCTGAAACTCCACACATCCACCTCGACTTCAACGATGTAGACACTACCCTGCGCAACAGCGGCGCAGCAATTATCTCGACTGGCTTCGGCGAAGGTGAAAACCGAATGACAAAGGCTATAACTGACGCTCTTAACTCCCCGCTGCTCAAAAACCGCGACATACTCACGTCGAAACATATTCTCTTCAACATTTACTTCAATCCTGATGCCGAAAATCCGCTCAAGATGGAAGAGACCGGAGAGCTTACCGAATTTATTTCGGGTATAGATTCCGACGTCGATGTAATATGGGGTATGGCATTCGACCGCACACTTGGCGACACAGTCAAGATTACCATCCTTGCTTCCGGCTTTGATGTTACAGTTGACACTCTGGCTTCAAAGCGGAAAGGGTCAGGAGGGGAAGTCATATCCTTTGGCCCGGAAAAGACGGCAGACAACCGCTCGCCTGAACAGGAAAGCCATGACCGCGATCGGTTGCGTGAATTCTACGGCGACGACGCTATCGATCAGATGAACAAAGACAAGGCTAAAGCGCGCTACATCGTCATGCAGCCATATCAGATGGACGATGACTCATTTATCGACGCGCTGGAAAAGTCTCCGGCATTCAACCGCGAACGCACTACCGCCGAGAATATACGTAATACCGGCACACGCCCCGAAACGATCCGTCGCACAAATGTCGAGTCAGAACCAACCCGTACAGCGACATCTGACGACAACGCCGGTTTCAAAATCAAATTCTGACAATGGCCGGACGCATCTACCTGATACCTGTTCCGCTATCCGACACAGATCTATCGGCTGTGCTTCCGGCGTCAAACGCCGGTATTGTTACTGCTTTGCGCTATTTTATCGTCGAAAATCTACGGTCGGCCAGACGGTTTCTGAAATCGGTCGACCGAAATATCGACATCGATACATTGCATATGGTCGAGCTGAACGGTCATACCGACCCGCTGACAATCCCGTCAATGATAGCACCAGCTCTCGATGGCAACGATATCGGGGTAATCTCGGAGGCCGGCTGCCCGGCTATCGCCGATCCGGGGGCAGACATTGTCGCCGAAGCCCAGCGCCACGGCCTTGAAGTAATTCCGCTGGTAGGACCATCATCGATTCTGATGGGTCTGATGGCATCGGGATTCAACGGCCAAAGTTTTGCATTTCTGGGTTATCTTCCTATTGACCAGCGGCAACGAGCCTCTCGATTCAAAGAAATGGAGCGTATGATATCGCACCATTCCCAAACACAGATTTTCATCGAAACACCATATCGCAACAACCGGCTTATAGCCGAACTGGCATCAGCAATGCCCGCTCAAATGAAACTGTGTGTAGCGTCAGACATCACCGGACAGAATCAGTCTATACTTACGCGACCGCTCTCATACTGGGCTACAGCGCGCTACGACTACAACAAGCGTCCTACAATATTCCTATTATATAAGTAGGACTAATTCACCACTACTCAACGATGTCAAAAAAAATATATTTTAATCCAGACCGGCAACCAAGCCTGTTCGATCAGCCGGAACCGGTTCCGGCTGAAGAACCGACACCGCAGACTGACCTGTTTGGTGAGATACCGGGTGGAAAACTTCCACCCCGTCAACAGCCACCCTTACCGGCCACACTACCGCCGATACCGGCTGCTCCGCTACAGGCTGTCATCCCGGAACAACCCATGGGCCCGGTAGTTGTAAGACCTGTGCCAAATAAATTCAGTTTTATCTCATTCGGCTCCGGATCGTCGGGTAACTGCTCTTATGTAGGCGACTCACGGTCAGGATTTCTTATTGATGCCGGAGTAGACCCTATACATGTAGTCGAAACGCTGAAACAACACGGGGTGTCAATGGAGGCAGTAAAAGCCATCATAATCACCCATGATCACTCCGACCACATGCGCTACGTCTACAGTCTGTTGCGTAAATACCGTCTGCAACTGTTCTGCACGGCCCGGGCTTTAAACGGCATTCTGCGCCGACACAACATCTCCCGCCGCATAAAAGACTATCAAAAAAACATCTACAAGGAGATTCCGTTTACAATCGGAAATTTCACCATAACCCCGTTTGAAGTTCTGCACGACGGAACCGACAATGTCGGTTTTCATATCGCCCACGACCAACGTGCTATCACGGTAGCCACCGATCTGGGATGCATATCTGCGCGCGCCGACTATTACATGCGCCAAAGCGACTATCTGGTTATAGAGGCCAACTACGATCTTGATATGCTGCGACACGGCGCCTATCCGGAATACCTCAAAGCCCGCATACGTTCAGACCACGGGCACATGGACAATAGTGCCACAGCCGCTTATCTGGCCGAAATATATACCCCCCGGCTAACCCACGTTTTTCTGTGTCACCTGTCACAAGACAACAATACCCCCGATCTGGCTCTTTCGACTGTCAGCACCGCTCTCGAACAACGAGGACTGGCAATAGGCCACGCTCTCGACACGCCGGATGATCTGGCAGCAGATCTGCAACTGGTGACACTTCCGCGATTCAATGCATCGCGTATGTACAACTTTCGACAAAAATAGCCCCACAGCTTCCTCATGAAAAAAACAGCCATCATTATCACCCTATCTACCTGCTGCTTACTGGCAGCTTCAGCCACACGTCCATTGTATCTCGACAAAACGGCATCGGTCGAACAACGCGTCAAAGACCTGCTTCAGCGCATGACCCTTGACGAAAAAATCGGACAAATGAATCAAACTGTTTCATGCGAAAATGTAGCCGACATAGCTCCATACGCCGACATGGTGCGCAACGGCAGGGTCGGATCGTTCATGAATGTCTATAATCAACCGCTGGCCGATTCCCTGCAGCGGGTAGCCCTCAATGAATCGCGCCTCGGAATACCCATACTCTTTGGCCGCGATGTCATTCACGGCTACAAGACCATCTTCCCTATTCCGCTGGGACAAGCAGCCACATTCAACCCGGACATCGCACAGGAGGGTGCGCGTGTAGCCGCCATCGAAGCATCAAGCGATGGTGTGAACTGGACATTTGCCCCGATGATCGACATTGCCCGCGATCCACGCTGGGGTCGTATCGCAGAGGGATGCGGAGAAGATCCGCTGCTTACTTCCGTGATGGCGGCAGCCATGGTTCGCGGTTTTCAGGGCGACGACCCGTCGAAACCTGGCTCCATAGCCGCCTGTGCCAAACATTTTGTCGGATATGGCGCAGCCGAAGGCGGACGAGACTACAATTCTACAAATCTTACCGAACGCCAGTTAAGGCAGACATACTTCCCTCCGTTTCAAGCGGCAGCCGATGCCGGAGTACTCACATTTATGGCCTCGTTCAACGACAACGACGGCATACCTGCATCGGGCAACCGATGGCTTCTGACCGATGTTCTCCACGACGAATGGGGATTTAAAGGATTTGTCGTTAGCGACTGTTTCTCTATAACCGAGATGATAACTCATGGATTTGCCGAAGACCGACGCGATGCGGCACGCATCAGCGCCAACGCCGGTCTGGCAATGGATATGGTCACCAACGCATACCTGGAAAATCTGCATTCACTCGTAGAAAGCGGAGAAGTTCCGGTAGAACAGATCGACTCTTGCGTAGCCGGTATTTTAAGAGTAAAATTTTCGCTCGGATTGTTTGACGATCCCTATGTACATACACCTCAATCGGTAAAATATCATCCCGACCACCTTGCTGCTGCCCGCGAAGCTGCCCTACAAAGTGCCGTTCTACTTAAGAATGAGAACGGAGTACTTCCTATCGGCAACAATATTAAACGCATTTTACTTACGGGACCGTTGGCTGACGCACGCTACGACCAGCTCGGCACATGGATATTCGACGGAGAGAAATCTCATACAGTAACTCTATACGATGCTCTAAAACAGGAATGTGAAGCCCGTGGGATACATCTCGACTTTGTTCCGGCTCTAAAATACACCCGCCACAACAACCCCGAAGGAATTATTTCCGCTACCGATGCAGCCAGAAATGCCGACCTCATTATAGCGGCGGTAGGCGAAGAAGCGATATTCTCGGGCGAGGGCCACTGTCTGACATCTCTCGACCTGATAGGGCTACAAAGCGAATTAATCGACTCCCTGCATGCTACCGGAAAACCAATCGTCACTATCGTGATGGCCGGACGTCCGCTCACCATCAAGCCGCAACTTGACCAGTCGCAGGCGATGATATACTCATTTCACCCCGGTACGATGGGAGGAGCTGCTTTGGCCGACCTGCTCCTTGGCAAATCTTCTCCATCGGGACGTCTTCCGGTTTCATTCCCAGTTGCGGTCGGTCAAATTCCGATCTACTACAACCATACCAACACAGGTCGCCCCGCCACAGGAACCGAAATTGGTCTTGATGGTATACCGGAAGATGCCGGCAACACATTCCTCGGTTGTACATCATATTATCTTGATGCACCCTACAAGCCCCTTTTCCCATTCGGCTACGGCCTCACTTATGGCAAATTCGATTACTCTGACCTGAAACTCGATGCAGAAGCGTATGATACCGCCGATACGATCAATGTATCTTTCAGTCTGCGCAACAGTGGCGACCGCGAAGCCACAGAAGTGGTGCAGCTATATGTCCGCGACCATGCCGCGTCGGTAACCCGTCCGGTCAAAGAGCTTAAAGGATTCAAGCGTGTAACTCTCGCTCCAGGACAACAGACATCAGTGACATTCTCTATTCCGGTGACCGACCTGGCCTTTATCGGCCGGGAGATGAAACCGACCGTTGAATCTGGCCGTCACACCCTTTACGTCGGAGGTGACTCCGACGCCCGACTTGCAGTAGAATTTTCAATCCAACCGACTAAATGACAAGGCTCTTACGTCTTATTTCCCTCGCAACGATCATCCTTACGGCTACCATGTCCGTATCGGCTGTTTCTGCCTCAATTATGGAAGGCATAGATATCGAGACATCTGTTTACTCGATTCAAGACAACGACACTCTGCGGCTTGATGTGCTGACTCCCGCTACCGATACTACCGGCACGAAAAAACCGGTTGTGATTTTTCTATCGGGAGGCGGATGGGAGGGTCAGGCGCGCCGCACAGCTATCACCGATACCTATCCGCTTCTGCCTTATTTCGTCAAACACGGCTACATCGGTGTAGCCGCTGACTATAGGTGTGACTTCGGGCGTAGCCGCAAGTCCGGCATTATTCCAGACCACAATATCGGTGAATTTGTCGAATCAGGGACTCTCGCCACTCCGGGAGTGACGGAAGCTATTGACCGTGCAGTGAAAATGGCAGTCAATGACCTGTTCAATGCCACACGATACGTCATCGACAATGCCGACCACTACAACGCCGACCCATCGCGAATTGTAGTCATCGGGAGCAGTGCCGGAGCCATTACTGCTCTTACAGCCGAACACGATATATGCATAAACGATAAAAAAGCACGCAAAATACTACCTCGTGGCTTCAATTACGCTGCCATTATCCCGATGGCAGGTGGCGTGTGGTGTGCAGATTCAAAGTCAGACACTCTGCAATGGAACCGTAAACCATGTCCAGTTCTTATGTTTCACGGCGACAAAGATCCAATCGTAAGCTATACTACTCTTAAAGTGCCTGAACACCACTGGTCAATGAACGGCGTACACGACATCGCCGCTCAATTGTCGCGGATGGGAGTACCGCACACTCTTTACACATATGCCGGAATGGATCACGATGCCGCTGTAGTACCGATGAATACCAAACTTGATCTTATAGCCGACTTTCTTAACAGCACTGCCACACATCCTGTAGCACACACACATATCTCCCCTCGTGTAACCCAATGGCCGGAAGGCAACGTAAGCGAGTTCTACAAAAAAACTCCCGCCGACAGCGTTTCACGTATCTCCCATCTATACAAAACAGTCGGAACCGACTCCATATATCTCGACGTATTTTCTCCTGCCATTCGCGGAGATAAAAAGACACCAATTCTGTTTTATTGTCATGGCGGAGGATGGCAGGCAGGCGATCGCTTCGATATGACCAACGACTGGCTGGACATGTCGGCCTACTTTGCCCGTCGCGGATGGACGGTAGTAACTGTAGACTACAGGCTCAAATTTCTTGAAGACCGCAATTCGGGCCGTATTCCCGACAAAGACATCGTACACTACATCGTGTCGGGCGAACTCGACAATCCACAGATCTGGAGTTCGGTAAGCGATGCCATTGACATCGCTATCGACGACACCGCCGATGCGTTGGCCTACACACTGGCCAATGCCGACCGATGGAATGCCGACACCACGCGGGTAGTCGGTATAGGAGGAAGCGCGGGAGCCATTACACTGCTCACGATGGAACACCGGCTCTGCAACAACACCGATTCAACACTTACATCGCGACTACCCGACGGCTTTAACTTTTCCGCCCTCATACCTATGGCCGGAGGTGTATGGGAAACATCCGGTAATGACACCTTGAGATGGGATAACCCTCCATGTCCATTACTCATGTTTCACGGCGACAACGATCCGATAGTGACATATAACACCCTGCACTTCGATCGATCACATGCCTCGCTGTGGGGATCGCGCTATATAGCCGACCAACTGCGACAGATGAATTTACCCTATATGCTCTACACCGTCACCGGTGGCGACCACGCATGGAGCGCCAATCCTATAGTATTTAACCGCGAAGACATCGAGCGTACACTGACACGCATGCTCGACGATGGCGAAAACATACAGCTCGACATACGCCTCTCGACCCCCGGATACAACCGCAACGGCGGATGGTTCGCCCGCTATGTGGCCGAGCGCCAGTCGGCGCAATAAATTGACCATATGCCCTAAAATCACTAACTTTGCATCATGAAAGAATTTTGGTCAGTCATACGCCGCTTTGCGGCCCCGTATAAGCTAAACATCGCGTTAAACATCATCTTCAACTTTTTAGCGGCATTCCTTACATTGTTTTCATTTGCCGTAATAATTCCGATTCTTGAGATGTTGTTTGGCATCCGCGAAAGTGGTTATTCTTTTATGCCCTGGGATTCCGCGTCGCTGAAAGACGTTGCCATGAACAACTTCTACTATTACACCCAGGAAATGATTCATAGCTACGGGCCATCGGGAACACTGGCATTTCTCGGTGCAATTTTAGTCGGGATGACTACACTAAAAGCACTGGCTACCTACATGTGTTCATGGATAATAATCCCAATGCGACAGGGTATTGTACGTGATATAAGAAACCAGATGTACAATAAGGTAGTCAGACTGCCGCTTTCCTATTTTACCGAATCGCACAAAGGCGACATAATGGCCCGTATGACCGGAGATGTCACACAGGTTGAAGTCTCAATAACATCTTCGCTTGAAATGCTGTTTAAA
The DNA here is from genome assembly GCA_964578325.1 of uncultured Muribaculum sp. GTDB lineage: Bacteria > Bacteroidota > Bacteroidia > Bacteroidales > Muribaculaceae > Muribaculum. The sequence continues at coordinate 11,461 of CAZOCO010000006.1, read as the reverse complement.
GACCCCGTGACCATTATAGTATGCCTTATCATGATGATAGCCATATCATGGCAACTGACAGTATTTGTACTGCTCCTGCTTCCGATCGCCGGCTATCTGCTCGGAACTATCGGAAAGAAACTCAAAGGACAATCATACCGCAATCAGACACAATGGGGCGTATTGATGTCGAATATCGAAGAGACACTCGGAGGCCTGCGTATCATCAAAGCTTTCAATGCCGAGAATAAAGTCATGGATCGTTTCTCCCGGGAAAACAACCTTTTCTACAAGGTCGCCATGAAAATTGCACGCCGTCAGGCTCTGGCACATCCGGTAAGCGAACTGTTGGGTACATTGATTATTGCAATCGTTCTCTGGTTCGGAGGAACTCTTATCATTCATGGTGTTTCAAACTTAAGCGCGCCGTCGTTTATCTATTATATGGTCATTTTCTACTCCATTATCAATCCGGCCAAAGAGCTGTCAAAATCCATGTACAGCATACAGCTTGGTCTGGCATCAATGACCAGAATTGATGCAATAATGGATGCAGAAAATCCTATTAAAGATCCTGTAAAACCGAAAAAAATCGAGAAATTCAAAGGCTCGATAAAATATGATGATGTAACATTCTCATACATACCCGGTGTACCGGTACTTAAAAACGTCACTCTCGACATTCCTGCGGGGGCCACAGTAGCCGTCGTAGGTCAAAGCGGATCAGGAAAATCAACTTTGGCCGATATGCTTCCACGGTTCTACGATACCGACAGCGGACGCATTTTAGTCGATGGCTTTGACATACGCGACCTGAAGGTATACGACTTGCGCTCATATATGGGATGTGTCAATCAGGAGGCCATACTATTTAACGACACAATATACAACAATATCACCTTCGGAGTTGAAAATGCCACACCCGAGCAGGTAGAAGAGGCCGCCAAGATAGCCAATGCCCATGAATTCATCGTAGAAACAGAAGACGGTTATCAGACAAATATCGGCGACCGCGGATGTAAACTCTCGGGAGGACAGCGCCAGCGACTATCTATCGCACGTGCCATTCTGAAAAATCCGCCTATCCTTATATTTGACGAAGCTACATCGGCACTTGACTCAAAAAGCGAAAAATCCGTGCAGCAGGCTCTTGAACGCCTCATGGAAAACCGCACCACCATAGTCATCGCTCACCGGCTCTCTACCATACGCAACGCTGACATAATATGTGTCATGCACGAAGGTCAAATTGTAGAACAAGGCACTCACGACCAACTGATTGCGCTCAACGGCTATTACAAGCGCCTTGTCGATATGCAGAAATTCTAATAAAATCTTATCCACAATACAAATATGTCAACCTCAATACTGAAGCCCGGAATTCCGGTAGCATTGTGCTGCGACCACGCAGGCTATGAACTTAAGTGCATAATAGAAGGTTATCTGGAAGCGCAAGGTATACCATACAAAGATTTTGGATGTCACTCGACCGACAGCTGTGACTATGCTGACTTTGCCCATCCGTGTGCTTCAGCGGTTGAAAGCGGAGAGTGCTATCCCGGAATAGGTATATGTGGCTCGGGCAACGGCATAAACATGACACTAAATCACCATCTGGGCATACGCTCGGCACTGTGCTGGCTTCCCGAACTCGGACAACTCGCCCGCGCCCACAACGACGCCAACGTATTGGTAATGCCCGGCCGCTTTATCGCACCTGAAACAGCTCTTGAGATTGTCGACATATTCCTCACGACTCCATTTGAAGGTGGTCGTCATCAGCGCCGTATAGAGAAAATTCCCGCGAAGTGAGTAAACATTGCCGGGGGACAAAGCCATTAATCCGTAACACAAAGCATGCTCAATAAATATCTCGATACCCCACTGCGGGTTATATATAATCTCGCCATTGCTATTGTAGTATACATGATATGCCGAATAGCATTTCTTCTGGATAACTGGGACCTTTTCTCTCTAACATTTTCATTCAGAGATTTTGCGAGAATCTGTTTTGGAGGACTATGGTTTGATACCTCGGCTGTATGCTATACCAATATTCTATATGTCATACTTGCCCTGCTCCCATTCCACTCTGTTGCCGGAGAAAGGCAAAATATATTCGACCGTATCACCCGGTGGGCATATATCGTGCCAAACACGGCATGCCTGATAATGAATCTTGGCGATGCCGCATATTATCCCTACGGACACAAACGCATTACCTCACGCATATTCAACGAATTTGGCAACGAAGGCAATCTTCAGAACATTTTTGGCATAGAACTGCTGCACCACTGGTACTTCATATTGCTGGCGGCCATACTGATCTACCTTATGTGGCGTCTGTTTGCACCCTCTCACTTCCACATCAACAGATTTAAAGCAAAAAACACGACACTGGCAATATTACAGCTTGGATGCATGGTAGTGCTATGCATATGGGGGATGCGTGGCGCAACATTCTTCACATCTACTCGCCCGCTCGCCGTGAGCAACGCCCACCAGTTTACAGCCCGACCATCAGACACGGCCTTGGTTCTTAACACTCCGTTCTCTCTGATACGCACTATCGACAAGCGTCCGCCACGCACACCCCACTATTTCGACAGCGACGAACTTGATGCGATCTATACTCCTTACCACAAGGCCGCGCCCGACAGTGCGGTGCAGCGTCGCAAAAATGTAGTCATTCTTATCGTAGAAAGTTTTGCGACGGAATTTATCGGAGGCCTGAACAACAATCAGGCGCTCGATTCCGGCACATACAAAGGGTATACTCCATGGATCGACTCCTTGATTCCAAACACGCTGACTTATGAGCTGACGTTGGCCAATACCGGAGTCAGCATAGATGCCATGCCGGCTATTCTGGCGTCTATCCCCCGTATGGACTACGGATTTTTCGTATCACCATACTCATTAAATCACATCACATCCGTGGCAACGGAACTTGGAGGAAAATGGGGGTATCATACAGCATTTTTCCATGGTGGCGACAATGAGTCGATGGGCTTTCAAGGATTTGCCAAAGGCGCCGGATTTAAGGAATACTATGGAATGGACGAATACTGTAAGGACTCCCGATTTAACGGAAAGGATGATTTCGACGGAACATGGGCAATCTGGGACGAAGAGTTTCTGCAATTCTATGCTTTAAAGATGAGCGAGATGTCACAACCATTTGTAACAGGAGTATTCACCGCGACGTCCCACCATCCTTTTGCCATTCCAGACAGATACAAAGACCGATTCAAAGACGAAGGAATCCACAAACTCCACAAGTGCATCAGGTATACAGACTATTCCATCGGAAAGTTCTTTGAGACAGCAAGTAAACAACCATGGTATGACAACACTATTTTTGTAATTACCGCAGATCACTCAAGCTCAAAGACCACCCACGATATCTACAAAAGCGAATGCGGTGTAGACCGGGTGCCGATATTGATTTTCGACCCTTCGGGAGAGATGCCACGAGGCACAATGCCCGGAATGATGCAGCAACTTGACATATTGCCGACTCTGTTGTCGTGGATGGGATATGACCACGATTTTATCGCATTCGGCAACGACGTCCTGACGACTCCACCAGAAGACCGATGGAGCTTCAATTATATCCATGTTCCGCAACTCTACATGGGACGTTACTTCATGCAAGCCACACCACAATGCGAGATCACAGGTATGTACGACTATGTCGACGACATCCTGATGACGCAAAATCTACAAGGCAAATATCCTGAAACGGAGCAAAAAATGCAACGTCTGATGAAAGCCTTCATGCAAAGCTATATGGAGCGCATGGAGTCAGACAGCGTGAGAGTAAAATAATCATCTCTTTAGCGAATAGCGCGCTATCCGCTCCTCTATTCCGCCAAAACGCCGTTTATACACCTCGTCTCCACGACTTAAATCGAAATCGCGGATACCGTGGTCATAACACCATTTCAGGGTCTCTACAATCAGCAGCGATCCGGGACTCCACTTCTGATAATCGGGATGAATGGCCAGTTTCGGCACGACAATATTACCATGCCCGTCAGCATAACATAGCATGAATGCCGTCAAGATATTGTTTATTTCTACACAGAAAAGGCGTGTATTGTCCAAATCATAAAGACTTTTTGTCTTCATTCCATCCATCTCACGTTGTACCTCTATACGACGTGAGATACCGCTGAAAACACCCTGTTTCTTGTTCCGCCAAATGGCTTTACGCAGAAAATAAAGTTTCCACACCTTACGAAGATATGAACGCGACGGCAGATTATTCTTGTCGTAGACAAGCAACCTGACATCAAGACCATCCTTCGCTATGTGATTATAAAGTGTGCGTATATTCTGACGCATATGAGAACTCAAGCTCTTGAAATACGCCTCATAGCTATCCCACTGCCATAATGGTATATGAAAACTCGAGCGTTCCGACTCCGAAATATTCGGGAATACGGCCTTTAATGCGTGAGAAAACGGAGATGCCACCGGGACATCAAATAATTTAAGACGATAACCCGGATAACGGGAATCGACAAAACGCAAAATGTCGGTCGCGATCTTTTCTGCATCATGCTCCGGCATACCGACACACGACATATTGTTGGTACCGGCAATCTTCCACGACACAAATTCTATCTTCTTCCCTATTCGGGAGATTAATACGGGCAATACAGCTACAGGCGTGCCATTATAATGCGCTACAATATATTCTATCTTTTTTATACCGAGCCTATATACAATAGAATTGCAGTATTGCTGCTCTACAAATTTATTCCATACATAGGTCTGATAAAACGTATAATGCTGACCATCGGAAGGATGGATATCAGAGACACTTTTATCCATCGTCGTCCAGAAATCAGCAATATCCGATATAGCACAACATACTTTTACAGATATATTTGACACGACGTTTCTAATTGGTTTATTTATTAGCGTTGTTTACTTCGCAGGGCCTTTGTAGAATGCCTGTACCTTGCCAAACGGCAACTGACCTTCCATTTTCAATGGTATACGCTGGTCGTCGGTACTGATCCAGCAGTACATCGGATGGTCGGATGTCTTTCCTTTCATTGTAAACGTAAAGGTAATGGCATAGGTGGGTACCATCTTGCCATCGATCTTTACTTTTTCAATACCACCATAGTGTATGGTAAGCACCTCTACGCGTCGGCCGGAGAATACATTCACCTCAATAGTCTGTCCCGACGGCATCGAAGCAAAATCGAAATGGCGGATATAGTAAAATACCGACAGCATGTCGAGTCCGGGACTCGACGCATGCAGCACAGTATCGGCATATTCCAGAGGTCCGTCGTTTTTACTCCAGCAGCGGTCTACTGTAGCCGATACTTCGTCGCCCTGACGACTATAGTGTAGAATATTTGACGAATATTTGTTGCCCTCATGCGATATTTTCACATACTTGAGCGGCAGACAGTCTTGCTTTATCATTACCGACTGAAGCGTATCGCGCACATAGTATATCTTGTCGGCCCACGGCATAGTGCCGGCGGCCAGTTGAGCACGGTAATTGTCCGCATCGTTGCGCAACGATAGCACAGCCCATCCGGCCTGTTTATTGATCAGGCCCCACTTATACATAATAGCATACGACAGATCTTCGTCGGGGAGTTCTACTGCCAATGCAGCAGGCACAGCCACACATATACCGACCAGCACCATGGCCAATCTACGTACTATATGCGAAATCATTTTGTACATAGTTAAAACGATTTTAATCTTGGTAATATAATATTAACAATCAGACAAGCCAAAAAGTCACAACGATACCGAAATTTATCCGTGCGGATTGCTGTCGTCGGGATGCACGGGCAGATCGAGATACGGGAGTGCCTGACGCTGGGCCTGCTCAATGCGGTTGTTGCGCCAGCACTTGCGACATACCGAGATATAACGGTCGTCACCACCGATTTCTACCTGATCTCCTTCCGACACGAAGTCTCCGTTGCTGTCAATACGCGCGTTAACTATAGTCTTGCGGCCACACGAACATGTGCTTTTTATTTCGTCGATGGAGTCAGCGATCTCAAACAGACGCCGCGAACCGGGAAATAGCTTTGTGCGGAAATCGGTACGCAATCCGTAGCACACGACATTGCTGCCGTAGTCATCGACTATGCGCGCCAGCTGGTCGATCTGCTCCGGTTTCAGAAACTGCGCCTCATCGACCAGAAACCAGTCTATCACACTCATGGTGTTTTCAAACATTTCCTGGGCCAGAGCATAAATATCGGTATCAGGATATATCCATGAGCATTGACGTTCGATACCGATACGCGAACGAATGACAGCAGCATTTTCACGCGTATCGATAACCGGTTTCATACATGCGTAGCTCATACCACGTTCCTCAAAGTTATATGCCTGGGTGAGCAGCAGCGCGGTCTTTGCCGACCCCATGGTTCCGTAACGGAAATACAGTTTGCCTCGACGGTTCATTGTTTTTGTTTTTTGTTTTGACTGATGGATAGATAAAAGGTTTAGCGACCGGTAGTCGATAATATGCGGTGGGCAAGGCGGTGGAGAATGTCAAACGGATCCTGACGCGAGCCATTACCCTTCATTTCGGCATCGGCGCGCCTCAACTGGCGTATTATATCGATAAGCTGCCAGGCATTGTAGTTGCGCTGCCCCTTGGCATAGTCGTCAGGAACCCAACGCATCTTCAGTGCGGCACACTGTCCGGCGGGAGATTTATCTTTGGCATACATGAGTACCAGCAGATTTGCATAGAAATTCCATATTGTGGCTACTATCGGTATCGGATTGTTGTTCTTCGGGTTTGCACGGAAATAGGCCAGTATACGAAACACCATCATCGCGTCGCGAGAGGCGAAAGCCTTTATCAGTTCAAATGTATTGAACTCACGGCTCATGCCGATATGACGCTCAATCACCTCGGGTGTCACGCAAGCTCCCTGTGGCAGGGCTACCGTGAGTTTGGCTATCTCATTGTACAACCGCGACAGATCCGACCCCACATAGTCTGTGAGCATTGCCAGTCCTTTCGGTTCTATGGTAAGCCCGCGCCCGGTGACAAAATGGCGTATGGCGTCAGTCGGATTTTTCACTTTTTCCGACAGAAACTCTACCCCGCCGACAGCCCTGACAGCCTTTTCTACCTCTTTCGACTTGCACTTTTCTCCGCGCGAAGCAAGTACCAGTGTTGTCGTAGGGGTGAAATTATTGATATATGGCACGATTTTCTCAAAATCGCGTGCCGGAATAGCCTGTGTCTCCTTGACTATCACCACCAGCCGGTCAGACATCATTGGATAGCGGCGACATGCGTCGGCTACAGTGGCCATGTCGGTCTCCGGAGCATAGAACACATAAAGATTGAAATCCCTATCTGCCTCCGGCACTGTATCTACAAGAGCGTCTACAAGAGCATCGATAAAGTAGCCTTCCTCACCGTGGAGCAGATATAACGGAGCCGTCGGGCCGGACTTGATCTGGCGCAACAGCATATCGTAGGTGAGTGCAGGCGACTTGGATGGTGCCATTTTACAAAGAATTTTTGTAAATTTACGGAAATAATCGCACTACCACAACATAAGATGACAGAAAACCTGACAAGACGTATCTCTATAGCTGCCGACGGAACAAAACGCATATTCGACCGTCTGCGCCACAGGGCTGTAGCTCTTACTCCCGAAGAACTCGTCAGGCAGACATTTGTCGACTATCTCATAGATTCGCTCGGATATCCTGCCGGACTTATGGCAAATGAGATATCGATCACTCTAAACGGTACAACACGTCGCTGCGACTCCGTATTGTTCGACCGCAACCACCACCCCGTAATGATTATCGAATACAAAGCGCCCACAGTCAATATAACTCAAAAGGTTTTCGAGCAGATCGCACGTTACAACCTGATACTCAAGGCGCCATATCTCGTGGTAGCCAATGGACGCACCTGTTACTGCTGCCGTATCGACAGCGACGGTACACCGCAGTTTCTGCCCGGAGTGCCGGAATACGACGCTCTGTTGTGACGCGTCGCCTTATTTCAAGCGGAAAGAATATCCCAACGTGATGAGAATAGACGAGTTGCGCGAAGCCGAGAATGTATCACGACGCTCGTCGGGAAAAATATTCCCTATGCCAAAGTAATAGCGTCCCTCAAGAGTGATACGGTGGCGACGGGCTATAATATATTCCACTCCGACTCCGGCAGTGATTCCGTAGTCGATGCGATGCGAGGCTTCCTCGGTAAGCTGTCCGGTCTCGCGCAACGATGGAAAATCTGGGATGGAAGCGATGTTGGCGACATCGAAATTGGCCTTCGACGACGACGACAGCAGATACCCTATCTGCGGGCCAAGATTCACAAAAAAATTGACCTTTTTGCCACCGAAAAATATATTTGTCATTATCGGTAGCTCTATATAATTGAGCGTGCGGGTATAGTCGAACGGGTGCTCCTCAAAGTTTTCTTTCCAACCTCGCTGCACGAAATTAAGTTCGCCGATCAGTCCGAAATGACGCTCTTCCCAGTAGCGGAAGGTTACTCCATATAATTGCCCCATAGCCATAGACTCCTTGACCGACGGAGTGAAGGCGACCGACGACAACGATATACCGGCTTTACCTCCGATTGCAAATTTTGAATTATAGTGGGCCTGTGCCGACGATGAGAATATCGCCAGTATCGCTGTCAGCGAAAATATTATCAAACGTAAAGGCATACCTATTATAATGAACGTTTATCGACAAATCCTGATGGACGGAAAGTAATGAAATACAACGAATCATTGATGCGTCCGGCCACATTGTCACTGCCTACAAACCGGTAGTCACACTGTATGCCATCGTACATGGTATCAAATTCCGTAGCACCGGGGCGCAGATTGGCATTGAGAGTCTTTATGACATACATTCCTGTATCAAATCCAAGTATGCCCTGCAGCGGTATGGCATTGAGCATCGGCGAGCCATACCTCGACTCATAGTTACGGGCAAAATCTGACGAGCGCAACGACTGCGGATCATTGTAGAATCGCGAGTATATGGTCGAGTTCATGTAGTGTATCTTTTCAAGAGCGTCGGAGCGGAACGTAATCCATTCCGGATAACCGAACAGACTCACGAGCGACATATCGTCAAGACCATCTTTATAGGCTCGCAGTGCCGTATATATGCGACTGAACTCTGTAGTCGTACCCGACGACGGTACAAACAGATAGCGGCGCGCCGGGTCGAGAGAGGCCAGATCTTCGCCGCGCAATACATTGCTGTATGGTATATCGACATACTCTTTGCCGGCATCGGTCAGAGCCTGGCGCAGCAACTGCTGAAATTCAGCTTTATCGCTCTTGCCTTGAGTAGGCTGAAGCAACACCGGCGTATATTCGCTGAAATCACTCAAAATAGACGCCACAGCCTGACTATACATTTGAGAGTGTGGAATATTGGCCTGCAATACAAATGGATTGGTAAGATACGCCTGATTTTTTACAGCAAAGATATTCAGTAGATTTATCGCGTTGGAGGCGGCGACGGCTGATATTGCGTTAAGTTGTGTCTCGTCGTCGGGCCCGATGATGAGATCGGAATTTTTCACCACGGACTGCTGCAACAGTTCATCGACACGTTCGGCGGAATTTTCAGTATCAACGGCCGTAACAATCAAGGGTACACCATAGTTGCGCAACGAATCTACGGCGAGCATAAAGCCCTTGAAGAACTCTGTATAGAGCTGTGCGGATTTTGACGGTTGCTGTTCATTGAGCATGAACGGCAACATCAGAGTCACCCGTATGGTATCTGTTGTTGCGACTAACTCCTCGGTGACATCGGCTACATCAAACGTCTCAGGCGACACAGTCGGAGCATCTGCTGGTACAGCAGTTTCAGCGACAACAGGATCGGTGGGAGACACGATTGCATCACCCGTCTCTACAACGTCGGCAACAGCAGGCTTCACATCGGCAGCCGCCGCAGCCACCGGAATTACAAGAGCCATACCGGCTTTGAGCACTCCGCGAGCTCCGGGATTTATAGCTATTATCGACTCTTCGCTTACACCGTAATTGTTGGCGATACCGTAGAGAGTCTCCCCTTTCTTCACCAGATGTACGGTTTCCGATTGCGATTCAGCTACAGATACCGGACTCTCCGAAGATTCTACCGGGAAATAAAGCGTCTGCCCGCGACGCAAACCATCAGAATTTACCGCAGGATTGTGACGCACAATATCATTACGTGTCACTCCGAGGCGCTCACATATCGTATATATATCGTCTTTGGGCTGCACTTCGTAATAGTAGTACGGCCGACCGTTCACAGTCTTTACGGGCAGATCCAGCGCACTGACGGCAACCGCCGCCATCGCCACTGCAATAGTAATTATCAGCAGACGCAAATGTTTCATAATCCGCAAATATACGAATATTTTATTTACTCTTCAAAATCGAGCCACGGTGAGTCGTCTTCATCATCTTCGTCGTCAAACGGAAAGTCCCAGCCGATATCGCCGGTAGCCTCGTCGCGAAAACGTGCCATCTCGCGGCCTTCACGTTTGGTCGGACGGCCCAAGCCTTTCCGCCGATCGATAAATCCACTTATTTTCACCACTTCGAGCAGTTCCATCTCCGATTTAGGCGTAAGATTTTCAAGATATTCGGGCACAAGTCGTGCGCCAAGTCGGTTGGGAGCAAGAGCCAACACTTTGAATGTATACGTCACGGGCGGCTTTCTCACCTGTACGATATCGCCCGGCTTAATTGTACGTGACGGCTTTACCGCTACTCCACCTATCATGACACGACCTTTCTTACAGGCATCGGTAGCCACCGTGCGCGTCTTGAATACACGCACCGACCACAGCCACTTGTCAATACGTTCGTCTGTCACCGGTCACTTGTTGTTGTAATTGCACATAGCATACTGTATACCGCTCAAGCAGAATGCCTTGATGGCATCGACAGCAATATCCACGCGCGGTTTCATCTCCTCACGTTCAGCCGGAGTGAAACGACCGAGCACATAGTCGATCTGACCGCCCTGCGGGTAGTTGTTGCCTATGCCGAAGCGAAGGCGCGGATAGGCCTGCGTACCGAGCATCTGCGCTATGTTTTTCAGACCGTTGTGACCGGCGTCGCTTCCCGACGGCTTTATACGTATAGCGCCGAAAGGCAATGCCACATCGTCGACCACCACAAGTACATGATCTATTGCTATCCCCTCGCGCTCGCGCCAGTAACGTACGGCGTTGCCCGACAGATTCATATAGGTCGACGGCTTCAATAGAGTCAGCAACTTGTTTTTCAGTCTCATATGAGCCACATCGCCATAGCGGTCGGTAGTAAAAGCAATATTGGATGCCTCCGCAAAGGCATCCAATATCTTAAATCCTATGTTGTGGCGGGTATCACGGTATTCGTCACCGATATTACCCAGCCCGACAATCAGATATTTCATAAATCAACGCGTAGTGTATTACTGTGCTTTGGCA
>CAZOCO010000005.1:0-38571 GCA_964578325.1 uncultured Muribaculum sp. | reverse complement strand
TTGGCTCCCCAGTTGTTCATTACCGAATATACATCTTTAAATGCATCTTTAGTAGGATCGAGGCGAGGTACAAACCATGTGGTAGGCCATGTCTTGTCGGTACGCTGGTCGAGAACTTTATGGGTTGTCGGATCAAGGTCTACACTCCAGCCTTCCGCAATCTGGATGACGGGGCCGAGACCTTTCACGAGGTTGACACGCATCATGGTAAGTGGCATTCCTCCTTTTGACAGGAAGTTTGAAGAATAACCTCCACCACGGAAGTAGTCGGCACATGCCGGATACCATGTCGTGGCTTTAAGGCAGGCTTCTACATCAGCATCGGTCATCTCCCATGGATGTTTGAATGTAGGATTACCTTCTGCATCGGTCATTGCTCCTGTAGCGTCGAGAGTGGTGGCTCCGGAGTTGATGAGATGTATGAATCCGTTTTTGGCCATACCTTCAGGTGCTTTTCCGGCTACGCGTTCTACCGCTTCGGGACTCCAGTAAGTACGGATGTCTGAGAACATCACTCCCTTGTTGGTAAGCAGGTGGCCGAAAAGCATGCCTACTGCGTTAAGGCTGTCGTTTTCGGTAGCGAGCACCTCGGCTTCGCGGATACCGTTCCAGTCAAACGACGAGCACATGAGCGATTCGGGAAAATCGAAGTTGGGTTTATAGTCAGTCCACTGGCGCTGACCCTGCACACCGGCGAGTATCGCGTTGTGGCCCAGAGCTTCTTCTTTGAATCCGAGCTCGCGCAGACGTGGATTGCCGTGCATGAGGTCGCGTATTATCATCATGTTTTTTACTGTAAATTCCCAGTCGGCATCTTTCTGTTCGCGAGTTTTGGCTTTGCCGATTTCCTCGTTATAGTCTTTGCCTTCGTTGACCATGCAGTATTTCTTTGTCCACTCTATGGCGCGTTTGTACTCTTCGGGATCGTAGATACCGAGTTCTACGCGACGTAGAATTTCTACAAGGTCGGCATATTCTGTGCGAATGCCAAGGTATTCCTGAAAAAAGTCGGCATCGACAATTGAACCGGCTATACCCATGCATGTGTTTCCCAGTGACAGATAAGACTTGCCGCGCATGGTGGCTACAGCCTGGGCTGCACGGGCAAAACGTAGAATTTTTTCTGCTACGTCGGCAGGAATGGTATTGTCTGAAAGATCCTGTACGTCGTGTCCGTAGATGCCGAATGCAGGAAGTCCTTTTTGTGCGTGAGCGGCAAGAACAGCTGCCAGATATACGGCTCCTGGGCGCTCTGTGCCGTTGAATCCCCATACCGCTTTGGGATAGTATGGATTCATATCCATGGTTTCCGATCCATAGCACCAGCATGGAGTGACGGTAATGGTGGTGCCTACGCCTTCACGCTCAAATTTTTCAGCGCATGCTGCGCTTTCGGCTACGCGACCTATTGTCGAGTCTGCGATAACACATTCTACAGGAGAGCCGTCGCCGTTGCGAAGATTATTTGAAATAAGTTCTGCTACGGCTTTTGCCAGATTCATTGTCTTTTCTTCGAGACTTTCGCGAACACCACCCTGACGACCATCAATGGTGGGACGTATACCGATTTTAGGATATTTGCTCATTGTTATGATAATATTATGTGTTTTAAATGGAAAGTTTTAGTGTGTCGTTAGGCTTGAGGGCTATTTCAATCATTCCGTCGTTGACTTTTACGTTGATAGGTTGGCCGTTGAGTGTCAGTTGAGGATTGCCGTAGTCGGGGAGCTTGACTTTGTATTTGCCTGCGTGTCCGGCTTTTAGTGTGGCATCAGTGAGTTTGCTGTTTTTCCAGTCGAGGTCGGCCTGTATATCGCCTTGAGCACAAAGCCCGGTTACATGTCCGTCGGCCCATGCCGATGGTAGGGCAGGAAGAAATTCGATAAAACCGTCGAACGATTGCAACAGCATGTCGCACATACCGGCTACCGATGCTTCTGTGGCATCGAAACTGAAAATATCTTCAGGAGCACCTGCAATACCTTTTGGCGATACGGTCATGAGATTTTCACGGGTAAAAGCGTGGAAGAGATTTTGCAGATAGTTGTGGGCCATGTCTCCATCTTTTAGGAACGAATAGAAGCATAGCATATTTCCGCAGCTCCATTCTGTATTTTCCCAATTTGGATCGGCAGTCTGTGTCTCGATTGATTTACGTGCACCCTCCATCAGTTCGGGAGAACGTGTGAAGCTTATCTGTCCGAACGGGTACATGCAATGGATATGAGATGAATGGCGGTGTGACGGATCCTGACGGTATGATTCGTGCAGCCATTCTTTAAGTTGACCACGGCTGTCGAGCTGGAATGGCGGCAGTTTTGCCATATCTTTTTCAAGACGCTGGCGCATTTTTTTGTCAACATTAAGAATCTTTGATGATTCTATGCATGCGGTGTATATTTGTTTTACCACACTGAGGTCGAGTGTCGGCATCATGGATGCGTTGAATGCACGTCCGTCGGGCAGACAGAAGGCATTTTCCGGAGATACAGATGGACCGGTGACGAGATATCCGGTGTTTGGATCTTCAATCATATAGTCCATAAAGAATTCAGCGCATGATTTGAGCAGAGGATAACCTGTCTCGCGCAGATAATCAGTGTCGAGAGTATAGAGGTAGTGGCTCCACAGTTCGGTCGCAAGCCATGCACCGGCCGAAACAGCCAGTCCCCAGCCTATATCGCCGCCCGGCGCCGTGAATCCCCATGGATTGGTGATTGTGTGGGCGCACCATCCGTTGCAGCCGTATAGTTTAGATGCTGTTTCAGATCCATATTTTTCGAGAAGTTTTACATATGTGAAGAGACCTTCGTTGCATTCAGCCAGATTGGCTTTGTTGGCCGACCAGTAGTTCTGGTTGATATTGATGTCGAGGTGGTAGTCGCAAGTCCATCCCATGTGGCATGCGAGGTCGTCGTTCCATACTCCCTGCAGATTAGAGCACAGTGGTGAACCAGGACGTGAAGATGCTATCTGCATATAGCGGCCGTACTGGAAGAAGAGAGCGTCGAAATCCGGATCAACAGCACCATTCTTTATAAGGTGCAGACGTATATCGGTAGGTATGTTTGAATTGTCATCGTTGCCAAACGATATAGACATACGGTTGAATAGTGGTGCTACGTCGGCAATGTGTGCCGATTTAAGAGCATCGTAGCCTTTTTTGACCGCATTGTCAGCAGTTGTGTTTGCCAGATTCTTATAGTCATCGGTAAACATGTTTGTGCGGATGTCGGTAATCAGTACCACTTCATCGGCATTCTCTACCTTTACGGATTTGTCTCCGGGGATGATGCTTCCGCCTGAAGGTAAAATGCGTGTGGTAGAGAAAAATTCCACTCCTCCGGGGCCAAACATCGGGTAATCTACCTTCCCTTCAAAGTTCAGGGACTTGTCGGTAGCGTGGTGTGTCGCTTCACGCAACAGATTTGTTCCTACGGTAACATTGATTGCGCCCGGCTTGTCGGCAGACAGGCGTATTACGAGTACGCTGTCGGGATAGTTGCAGAAATATTCTCGGGTAAACGTTATGCCTCCTTTGTCAAATGTGGTAGTGGCTATACCGTTTTCCAGGTCGAGCTGACGATGGTAATTTTTGAGAGCGCCATCTGGTAGGTCGAAAGTAAGGGTCATTTCACCCATGGGCAGGTGTGTTCCGAACGATTTTGAATGACCGTTGAGATACTTTCTGGCCATCTGGTTACCTCGGTCGTAGTCTCCCTCAAAAAATATCTGACGTATTTCGGCCAGATGCTCTGGACCACAGAAATCGTTCTGCTCGTCGTCGCGTTGGCCGGCCCACAGTGTCATTTCGTTTAATGCAATACGGTCGTTGGTGATTCCACCGAATATCATAGCTCCGAGTCGCCCGTTGCCGAGTGGCGAAGCTTCCATCCATTCTTTGGCCGGACGCTGATACCACATTGTCGTGGACGAATGTTGTGCTGTCGTGCCAAGGCTTGTTGTTAATATTGCCGTGAGACAAATGTTTTTTAACAGTTGATTCATTACGTGTTTTTGTGTGATTTTGATAAGTTTGATATAAGACAAAATTTTCGATGGTAAATTTAGTGCGCTTTATTTGCATGACCGAATTGTTTTTTTTCATTTTTTTGTAATTTTTCATTTTTTGCGGCAGGTGGTATACATTCTGCGTTTATGGGCTCTATGTGTCTTTTAAGGTATATTTTCAGGGCAATAAAGTGTACTTTGCCGGAGAATGGGCGAAAAATAGAACAAATGCGTCAAAAATAGGGTTAAAATAGGTTTTGAGGGGTAAAAATTTGTAATGAGGCGTAAAAAAGACTATTTTTGAAGAGATTTTTGAGATAGACATATTTATTGTTGTTGTAAATTTGGAACGTTTTATAGCGCATGACCTTTCTAAACCATGCTCTACCTTGAGAAACAACATAAAAAACAATGATAAAACCAATCGAAATGTACCTAAAAAAACATTTGAATCTCAATCGGTGGCTTATCGTTCTGGGACTCGGAGTTTCGGCTGCATTCTACGGATGCACGGACGATTATGTCTATGCAAAAGAGGAGCCGTCGCCCGACATACTTGGTTCGAGTATTTATGACTATCTGGTTGAAGATGGAAATTTCACCACGTTTTTAAGGCTGATTGACGACCTTGAATATCGTGAAACATTGCAGAGAACAGGTAGTAAGACTCTATTCCCGGCACGCGACGATGCGTTTGAGCGCTTTTTCAAAAACAACAAGTTTGGAGTGCATTCATACGAAGAGTTGAGTGTCGCACAGAAAAAGATGTTGTTAAATCAGGCTACCGTAAATATGGCTTATCTTGCCGAAATGCTTCCGAATATCGGCGGTACGACAGGCCCCACCGAAAACGTAGCGTTACGGCGGTCTACACAAAGTGCTTATTATGATTCAGTGACAATTGTCCGCGATCAGGAACTGTTTAATAATGAAAATGGATTCTGGAAGCGTTTCGCCGACGATGACGAAGGTATAATGCTGGTAGAGGAAGCTCCGATGATTGTACAGTTCACACCTCAAGTGATGAACGCACGTTCGATTACATCGTCGGATTTCTCGCTTATGCACAACGGCACGCAATACGAAAACGATGACATATACATCAATGGCATTAAGGTTATAGAACGCGACCGCATATGTAAAAACGGATATGTGCATGTATTGGCCGATGTGCTTACCCCTTTGCGCACGATGGCAGACGCGATCAACAGTGATCCGAATTCAAAGACATTTGCACGCATACTTAATCTGTTTTGCGCTCCATATTATGATGCGGCAGCGACCGAAGATATTAAGCGTAACTATACCGGAGCAGATCCCAAATATCCGGCTATCACAATTCCTCGCGATTCGGTGTTCCGTAAAGGATATTTCAATCAGCTCACACATACTTCCGGACCAAAAAATGAGGAACTGGAAGGTTTGCTTTATTTTGACCCCGCACAGGTAAGCTATTCAAGTTCAAGTTCGCTTGCCGACATGGGTGTGATGTTTGTACCCACAGATGCGGCGATGAACAGCTATTTCAATAGCCCGGAAGGTTCGTTCCTAAAAACCAATTATGAGAGCTGGAACGACATACCACCATCGTTGCTGGTGCTTTTTATTCAGAATCATCAGAAAAAATCTTTCCTGACCTCACTGCCCCACGACTGGTCGACCATGAACGACGAGACATCGTTTCCGATGAATATCACTGCCTCTGATGTAGATCATGTGGAGCTATGTTCAAATGGTGTAGTGTATTATCTCAACCGTGTGGTGGCTCCTGTACATTTCCGTACCACTTATGCTCCAACTCTGGTAACCGACAATACTCGCATTATGCGCTGGGCACTTACCGATAACTGGGACGATCTTGGAGACGGTAACGCATTGCGATTCTACATGTATCTGTATTCTATGGAGAATATGTACAATCTGCTGGTCCCCACCGACGAGGCTCTGCTTAACTACCGCGATCCCATCACATGGGCCAATAATGCCAATAAAGGCAACCGAGAAATATGGGAATTCCATTTCGATTATGAAAAACAAGTGCCATATGCCGATGTTTATACAGCAACCGAAGATGGCGAAAAAGATGCTATTAAACGTACTGTTACCGATAATTCAGTTATCCGTAGCCGTTTGAAGGATATTCTTGACATGCATATTATTGTGGGTAATAATGACAACGGTGTGTTGAGCGGATATGTCAACGACGGTAGTCTGGGTGACTATGCTCTCACTAAAGGAGGAGCCAATATTTCGATATCGGGTACCGGAGGTTCGTTCACGGCCAATGGGATGGGGGATATTGAGTTAGACCAGCCTCGTGCCGTTGTGCTTAAGAAAGAAGATGGTTCTCCATTTATCTTT
The DNA here is from genome assembly GCA_964578325.1 of uncultured Muribaculum sp. Taxonomy (GTDB): domain Bacteria; phylum Bacteroidota; class Bacteroidia; order Bacteroidales; family Muribaculaceae; genus Muribaculum. The sequence continues at coordinate 32,199 of CAZOCO010000005.1, read as the reverse complement.
GAAAACGATAACGGACGCACATTCTTTATCGACCACATACTTCACGATTCGCGCTTCTCTGTATATGAAATATTGGGCGATAATCCTGAATTCCAGGCATTCCGTGATCTGTGTACTGTGCCTTCTGCCGGAGGTATCGATCAGCTCTTCAGTTCTACTCTCGAAAATCCGCTGACACGTATTTTTGAACAGAAGACCGGAAATATACAGTCGACTGGTATCGTGGTGTCAATGTTTAACAACTATCGCTATACAGTATTTGTTCCGACTGAAGCAGCTATTAACGAGGCATTTGCCAATGACCCGGATCTACATACCTGGGACGAAATAGCTACAGTGACCGACAAAGTAGAGCAACGCAAGCATGTGGAATATCTACTGAAGTTTATCCGCTATCATTTTGTCGATAATGCCGTATATATTAATGGAGTATCGTCAGGTGCAGCTAAATACAACACTTCGGCGCGCACGGAGTATGATACATTCCACGGATTAACTATCGAACGCCGCCCAGATGCATTGGTTGTAACTGATGAAACCGGTCATACATATACGGTGACTAAATCTGCGCTGACCAATATATCTGCCCGTGAAATTCTATATCATTCAAGTATAATAGATGCGTCATCCCGCGCCGTGATCCATAAAGTCGATCATGCATTGACCTTTAAGAAATAAATCTATCTATAGACTCAATGGAAAAGTTTAAACATATCTTGCTGATTGTTTGCGCCATGATGTTGCCTTTGCTTACATCGGCGCAGGCGATGACGGTACGAGGCACGGTGACCGATGAGGAAGACGAGCCGATAATCGGTGCGGTTGTTCATGAGGTCGACTCAAAAAACCGTGTGTACAACAGTGTTGCTACCGATATTAACGGAGAGTTTACTATGTCGGTTAAAAATCCGTCAAATAAACTTCGTGTCTCATATGTTGGCTATACACAAGCTGAAGTTCCTATTAAAAATAAAGTAGATATCAAGATGAAGTCGCAGACGGCTCTAAATGAAGTGGTCGTGACAGCATCGCGTATACACAACGATGGTACGATGCCTATTCCTCTGCGCGAGGTGTCAGGTGCTATCCAGAGTATTAATACAAAGGAATTTGAAGGTTTGTCGGTATCATCTATCGATGATGCTCTTCAGGGGCGTCTGGCCGGTCTGGATATCGTATCGGCTTCAGGTGACCTTGGATCAGGTTCATCTATGCGAATCCGTGGTGCCGGATCAATCAACTCAAATACACAGCCGCTTATCGTGCTGAATGACATTCCTTATGAAAGTCATATTGACGATAATTTTGACTTTGCCAACGCCACACAGGAACAATTTGCCAATCTTCTTTCTATCAACCCGGAAGATATCGAAGAAATCACAGTGCTGAAAGATGGTGCGTCGGCTGCTATTTATGGCGCTCGTGGTGCAAACGGTGTTATCATGATCAAGACCAAGCGCGGTGTGAAAGGCCCTCCGAAAGTACAGTTGCTTTATAAATTCTCGGGCCACCGTCAGCCAAAAGGTCGCAAGATGCTTAATGGCGATGACTATACTATGCTGATGAAGCAGGCTATGTTTAATGTGCGTCAGGACGAAAACGATTCAAACATACCTGAATATAGTTACGACCGTTCGGATATGGCTCGTTACTACAACTTCAGCCAAAACACCGACTGGGTCGATGAGGTGACTCAATACGGTTTCACCAACGACCAGACTCTTAACATAACCGGTGGTGGCGAGAAAGCAAAATATCGTGTGTCGCTCGGATACTACACGCAGTCGGGTACTATTATCAAGCAGAGCTACGACCGTATCTCCAATCTGATGAACCTCGACTATCAGGTAAGCGACCGCCTGAAGTTCTCGACCGAATTCCAGCTCACATATTCTAAAAATAAAAAGAACTATCAAGACGGCGACGTGTGTGGTGGAGCTTCGCTACTCGATATCGCTTACCGCAAGATGCCTAACGTCTCGGTGTATGAGTATGATGCTTCCGGACAGAAGACGGGCAACTTTTATGCTATAAGCCGTGACGCAGGGGTAGACAATAATCAGAAGTATCTTGTCAATCCGGTAGCTCTGGCAAATCTTGCCAAGAATGACGAGACTGATATGCGTATTATTCCTACATTGCGCCTTACCTACGATATTCTTGATCCGGCAAAGCATCGTCTGCGTTATTCCGGATATATCCAGTTTGATATTGAAAATAAGAAAGCCGAAATGATGCTTCCGCGCCATTTCCGCCAGGAAGGGTGGGGTGATACAGACCTCGACCGTGTCTACAACCGCGATGCAGAGTCGCTCAATATCCAGACCAAGCACGACCTGCTGTTTGTACCCTCTCTTGGAGAAAAACATTCGCTCATGCTCTATGCCGCCTGGGAAATGACAACCGGTAATTCGCAGTATCAGTCGTTTAAAAAGTCGGGTGTGCCGACCGGTATCGGCAATGCCACACAGCCCGGTCGATTCCTTGAAGAATATTCTCAAAAAGATGAATGGCGTTCGATGGCTTACATGGGTCGTGTTCACTATGCATTACTTGGCCGGTATATCCTTGATGCCACAGTTCGTCGTGATGGATCGACACGATTCGGTCCCGGTCACCGCTGGGGTACATTCCCTGCCGTATCAATGAAATGGATTATTTCTGATGAACCCTGGTTGCAGTCGCAGGCACAGTGGCTCAATATGCTTGCTGTGCGCCCCGGCTTCGGTATGACTGGCCGTATGCCCGACAATGAATATCTACACTTTGCCAAGTATGTCAACGGTGGTACGTATATAGATATTCCATCGATGCGTCCTGAATCCGTACGTCTTAACAACCTCCGATGGGAAACAGCCAAGTCGTTTAACCTCGGTGCTGACTTCGCATTCTTCAACTATAGGGTCAACGCTGATATAAACTTCTTCTGGGAACGTGATGACAATCTCCTGTTTCAGTATCCGCGTATTCCTGAATCGTCAGGTTTCACGCAGCTCGACTGGGTTAATGGCGGTTCTATGGACAAGCAGGGTTGGGAAGTCAACCTTTATACCAACAAGCTCATAAGCATTGGCGACTGGTCGCTCGACTTTAATGTCAATCTTGCCAACTCTACCGGAAAGATACGTTCGCTCATGACTTCAATCCTGAATGCCTACAATAGCGACTATCAGTACAACAACGGTGAATATCTGACCCGTGTACAGGTAGGAAATGCTTATGGTTCGATATATGGTTTCAGATATAAAGGTGTATACCAGTATTCTGAATATAAGGATGGCCGTGAGGGTTCGTGTCCGGTAGTCCGCGATGTGAACGGTACCCCTGTCATGGATGCTGCAGGCAACCCCGTTTATACATATTTCAACTATGGAGGAAACCATCAGTACAAATTTCAGGGCGGTGATGCTATTTACGAGGATATCAACCACGACGGTAACATTGACGAACTCGATATCGTTTATCTCGGCAACTGCAACCCCAAACTGACCGGTGGATTCGGCTTTACGTTGCGTTGGAAACAATTGTCGATGAACGCTTTCTTCAACTTCCGCTACGGCAATAAGATTATCAACCGTGCGCGTATGAACGCCGAGTCTATGGCCAACTCCAACAATCAGTCGATAGCCGTAAACTACCGCTGGCGTAAAGAAGGCGACCTGACCGAGATACCACGTGCACACTATAATGGTAGCGTGGTAGCGTATAATACACTCGGTTCCGACCGATTTGTCGAAGATGGATCGTTCCTTCGTTTCAAGTATCTGACATTCAACTATGCGTTTGAAAAAGAACTGATTGAACGTATTCATTTGAGTTCGCTCAACCTTTATCTGACTCTCAATAATCTTTATACCTGGTCACGCTACACCGGTGTCGATCCTGAAATATCGCCCAATGGTCAGGGTATGTGTTTCGACGATTCTAACACACCACGTTCGCAGTACTTCACATTTGGTGTAACCGTAGGTTTCTAATCCTGAAAAATAGTAATATGATGAATAAGATATTAACATACATTGCTGCAACATCGATATTGTTTGGCGCTACTTCGTGCGATGATTTCTTTGATCTGCGCCCGTCAAACAAGCTGATTATCGACGAATACTGGCAAAACGAGGACGATGTTCTTAATGTCACGGCAGCCGCTTATAATACTATGTGTGGCGATGGTTTTATGCAACGCCTCATATTGTGGAGTGAGTTTCGTAGCGACAACTGTCTGCTCTCTACGGCCGACAACGGCAATATATCCGCTTTTGCCAATCTTACACTATCAGCTTCAAATGATTACGCCCGATGGGGTGAATATTACAAAGTCATCAACTATTGTAATACGGTTGAGGCTTATGCCCCTCGTGTATGCGACGTGTCGCCTACGTTTACCCGCGCCATGCTTAACGCGTATATCGCCGAGGTGAGAGGTATACGTGCGTGGTGCTACTTTACACTGATACGTGCTTTCCGCGATATACCGTTTGTCAAAGAGCCAACAATCGATGATGAAGTGGAATTTGAAGTCGCTCAAGGCGATCCCGATGAAATTATCGATACCCTCATAGATGAGCTTGAGGAATATGTAGATCTGGCGCAGACATCGTTTACATCTAATACATATCTTCGCGGCCGTATGACACAGAATGCTATCCGCACACTCCTTGCAGATATGTTGCTGTGGCGCGGGCGATATGCCGAATGTGTCAAATATTGCGATCTCGTCATCAATGATGCAAATAATCCGTTGCGATTGGTTCCCGGTGCTTCGTTCTTCCGCAATGTATTTGTGTCGGGAACATCTACGGAGTCTATATTCGAGCTGAATTTCAATTCTAATACACAAGGTAACAATGCCACCAAATGGCTGTATTGTCGTTCGGATGCCGGAGGTAGCCATTATATAAGTGCAAATACCAATCTGCATCAGATTTTCGATTCAAACAAAGATATACGTAAATACTGTGCGTTTGAATATCACGGCGACAGCGATGCTTCGCGCGACATAGTTAAGTATACCGGCAACTGTTCTAATCCCACAGCTTCAAACCGCGGTTATTCCTATTATTCCGATACAGAAAACCGCAACTGGGTGGTTTATCGTCTTGCCGACGTATATCTGATGAAGGCGGAGGCTATGGCAGAGGATATGTCGGTGCCCGGTGCAAGCTTTGAGACCATAGCCGAACTCTGCAACAAGACATATCAGCGAGCCAACTACGAAGACAATTCTATCGAACTTGCCGCTCCCGGCAACCAGGAAGAGGCACGCGAGATGGTGTTTCTCGAACGTCAGCGCGAATTTCTCTTCGAGGGTAAGCGCTATTTCGATATTCTACGCCGTATAAAGCATCATCCCGAAGATTTCTCGAAGATGGTGTCTACGCTACAGCCTCGCTACGTGCTTGAAAAAGTAGAGAACTCTACCATCAAGGCCCGTCTTATTTCGGTTGACGCCCTATACCTGCCTATCCACAATGAGGAGCTGAAGGTCAATTCGCAATTGCGTCAGAATCCGTTCTACAAGACTTCGTCTAACATTGAAAAGAATTAAATCAGATGAAAAATCTAACTAATATATTTCTTTCTGCTGCGTGTGTGGTAATGATGTTTTCCAACACGTCGTGTACAGAAGAGGTTGCCGACGATGCGCTGTACACTTTTACCGGTCAGACCGTAGCCTCTTATGTCGATGAGACTGATGGATTTTCCACCTTCCGTAGGCTGATGGATGATACCGATACCCGAGGTTTGCTGTCGACCTACGGACATTATACATGCTTTCTTCCTACCGATGCGGCCTTCGACCGTTATTTCGAGAAAACTGGCATCGACTACGACCGCATGAGCGCTGCCGATAAGAAGGAGCTGATATATAATCATATCATCATGAGCTCGTCGATCGACTATACTTCCGATCTGTTTGAAAACGGAGCTTTACCGGCAGTATCGATGAGTACCCAGAAAATCAATCTGTCTTTTGAAGCTGATGAAACCGGTTCGAGTTTTGATATTTACGTAAACTCGAATGCCGTAATTCTCGAACGCGACATAGAGGTGCACAATGGTGTGATACACACTATAAGCAACATCATTTACTATCCCGATGAATATATTGCAGATATTATCGGTCAGTATGATGAGTTCTCGTTGTTTACCCAGGCTCTGACAGCTACCGGTGTAGATCAGTTGGTAAATAAGGCCTATGATGACACCTATGTGCCGGCTGTAGGCCTTGAAGGATACAAAGATCCGGCTGATCCGAGCTGGGATCCATATTATGTGCCGCAGGAAAAACGGTTGTCATACACCTGTTTTGCCGAGCCCAACAGTGTTTACGAGGCAAAAGGTATCACAACGCTCGCCCAGTTGCAGGCCTATGCTGAAGATTTCTACGGAACGGAAGACCGCAATGATCTCACATCTGAACGCAACGCGCTCAACAAGTTTGTGCGTTACCACATACTCGACCGTATGCTTGGTGCAAATGAGTTCTTCCGCACCACAAATACAGTGCCTACCCGTATATCCGAGGTAGAGGAATTTTATCCCACACTATATACCAACCGACTCATTGAAGTCAAGAATATAGATGGTGGTGTTATAAATTTCCGTAATCGCCCTGCCGACGTGTCGCGTGTACCCGCATACGTGCGCATCAATCCTGACAAACGCAACATTTCTGCAATCAACGCTTATATTCATGCCCTCGATGATATTCTTGTATATGATGAGGAAATTATGACTCAAGACGTACTAAACCGTCGTATACGTACTGATATTTCCAATCTAATGCCTGAATGTGTCAATAACTATTATCGCTGGAGCTATGAGCTGTCGGGTCGTGCCGGAGTCAAAGTTCCGGGTGACGGATATTCCGACTATTTCCGTTGTACCGACCTGACACGTCCGTATATGACTCTGGGTTGGGGTACATCGTACCATGGCGTACAGTTCTATGTGCGTGGCTGGTTTGATTATGAACTATCTTCTCTGCCGATTCCTCCCGGTGAATGGGAATTCCGTATCGGATATATCGCTGCCGGATGGTACGGTATAGCACAGGTGTTTCTCGACGGAGAAATACAGGGTATTCCTGTCGATCTGGCTGCCGGAACAAGCGATACCGACATGCGGGTAGGCTGGGAAGAAGACACTCCGAGTGCTATCAACCGTGAGAACGACAAGGCCATGCGTAACCGTGGCTACATGAAAGGCCCTCACTCCGAGTGGGCAAGCAACGGTAAGACTATGCGTGAGGAGAAAAGCTGTCTGCGTGCAATCATCGGTCGTGTCAATGCTACCGATTACGGTCGCCACACATTCCGCTCAAAGAACATATATTCTGACGGACGTTACTTCGTCATAGAATATATCGAACTTATTCCTACAAGTCAGATTGAAAACGAAGATATTTTCTGATTATTTCCCGATAAACCAATCCAGATATATTATATATGAATCCATTTAATATAAAATACCGTTTCTTGTCGGCATTGACAGCGGTGATGGCTCTATCCGGATGTAACGACGGTTGGAACGATCATTACGATGCCAAGCCAAACGGTGAGTATGCCGGTATATCGGTATATGAGGTGATCGAAAACAATCCCGAGCTGTCAATATTCAAGGACATGATCGACATGGCAGGTTATTCAGATCTGTTGTCGTCAACCCAGACCTTTACCATATGGGTCCCGGTAAACGATGCTTTTGTCGCTGCTGATATGCCGTCGAAAGCCGATGGCGATGAATATCTCGCATATGCCCGCCGTACGGTACTCAATCACATAGCCCGTTTCAATATATCGTCGTCTTCCGCTGCAACTTCGGGCGTACGTATGTACAATGGCAAAAGATTGTATTTCGAAGGCAATACGTTCGGTGGCGTGGAAATGTCGAAGAGTGATATCATATGCGGTAACGGTGTGCTTCACTTGATGAAAGATGTTATCCCTTATTCCTACAATATCCGCGAGTTCATAGATGTGAATTCCAATACCACCATGATCTCGCAGTTTGTGAAGATGTTTGATGAGGAGCTGTTTGATGTGGCAAATTCGACGCCTCTCGATGTAAATGAGAATGGTGAGACTATATACGATTCGGTCAAAGTGCAGTATAACCGTCTGCTCGAATATCCTTATCTGGGTATAGGATCTATCGCTGATGAAGATTCGGTATTTACAATGATTATACCCGACGACAATGCCTGGACAAAAGCTTACTCAGAAATGAAGCCTTGGTTTGTCAACGCTGACGACTCGATTCAGGATGTACAGACCTCTCTGGCCGTATTCTCCAATCTGGTATTCCGCAAAGAAGTGACAGAGCCCGGTCAGTACACCGGTTTGAAAGATCTCCTTGTGTCTACGACCGGAGCCGAACATACACTGATACCCTCGCTGTTTGACGGAGCCGAATACATTCAGGCATCAAATGGTCACATATGGCTTGCCGGACAACTCAATCAGCAGGCCCGCGAAAGCTGGAATCCCGATATAGAAATTGAATCGGAAGCTTCGGTTACACGTAAGACTCAGACATCGACATCATATTCCGGTCTGCAGCGTACAAACAATTCAAGTGTACGCACCTATAGTGTGGCACCATCAAGTGAGTTTGCCGAGCAGGTGTCTGAACAGTCATACATTCATGTCGTTTCATCTTCGCTTGATAATGCGGGTGTACAGTTTGTGCTCAACGGATGTCTGTCGGGAGAATATGAGATACATGCATTTTTTATTCCCGCTGTTGTCGACAATCCCGGGGCTGAAGAGATAACAAAAGTATCGTTTGCTGTGACATATCCGCGTGCTGCTACCGGTACACGTACACAGACCACTACATTTAAAGACGCAGCGTTTGTGACTTCGCCCGACGAGATTACTGAAATTGTAGCCGGAACCGTTACTTTCCCGGTGTGCAATTATATCGATCCGTTGCGCCAGATGGATGAATCTTACGATGCATCGTCATATCAGTCAAACTTCACACTCTATGTTCAGACTGAAGTAACACAGGCCGAGTATAATGCCGGAACATATAAACGCGAGTTCCGTCTTGACAGAGTAGTTCTTGTTCCGGTAATACAATAATACTTTGATACGATGAAAACCAATTCAAATATAAAAACACTTTCATTGTTGTTGGTGGCAATAGGTTCACTGTTATATGCATTGCCGCTGGCTTCACAGGAAATAGCTGTTGCTATCATGCCATCTGAAAATCTGATGCACCATCAGGCCGCTGCAACTCCAAAGGCAACGACCGCACCTGAATCTTCGGTAAAAGACAATACGTTTCCGGTTAAATTCGAGATATTTAATGGAGCTACTGGAGCTGTTCTTCCTGGCGCACGAATCAGTGTAGTCGGACATATGGCTACGGTGCTTACCGGCGACAATGGTGCGGCAACTCTCATGGTTCCGTCAGCCGATGTTTCCGTAAGGGTAGAGGCTCCCGGATTTATTTCTGTCGAACGTGGCATCCGTTCGCGATCTGAAATGAAGATATCGCTTAATCCAGGTTATAATAATGCTCTTCCGATAGGACAGACCGTAGCCGACAATGCGGTAGCCGATCTGGCTGGAGAATTGTACGCTGTGTCGCGTTCGGGTATGCCCGGTGCCGGTTCAGCTGTCTTTGTCGACGGTCTACACTCGGTAAACACTTCTTCACAGCCTATATATGTCGTTGATGGCCAGGTTTGGCAACCCGACGAAAACAAGTTCTCTGTAATTAACGGATATTCGGCCAATCCGCTGGCTCTTATTGACCCGAAAGATATTGAATCGATAAAGGTTCTCCGCAACGGAGCTGCAATATATGGTGCGAAGGCCGGTAACGGTGTCATTGTTATCGAGACACGTCGTGCACGAAATGAAGCTACCGAAATCGAGGCTTTTGCCAATTTTGGTTCTCGCCAGCGCGTGAAGTCTATTCCCGTGATGAGTGCGTCGGATTATCGACTTTATGCTACCGATATTGTTGCCGGGATGTATGATAATCAGGCTATGGTAGAGAAACTCTCATTTTTGAACGACGATCCTACATCATCGTCATATCTTGGCACTCACGCCAATTCCGATTGGCTTGATGAAATCTCACGCAATGCTATTTTGATGAACTATGGTATCAATGTTCGTGGTGGCGACGACCGTGCGTTATATGGCTTTTCTCTGGGGTATACCAAAAATGAAGCTCCTATAAAAGAAACATCGTTTGACCGACTCAATATCCGGTTTAATTCTGATATAAATTTGTGGACAGGATTCAAGCTGCGATTTGATGTCGCTTTTGCACAGGCTACTACCCACATGTTCAATGATGGTCTTGACGAAATTTCATCTCCTTACTACATGTCGCTGGTGAAATCGCCACTTTATTCGTCACATATCTATTCTGCATCTGGATTGCTTACCAACAAGTTGTCTGACGTAGACGAACTTGGTGTGGGTAATCCGCTTTCAATACTTGATCTTGGCGAGGGCGAAAGCCGCAACTATCGTTTTAATCTTATCACATCGCCATCTTATAAATTCAACGATACCTGGACTATCCGTGCAACTGTTGGATATATCTTTGATAAGAATAAGGAAAACACTTTCCTCCCTGATTATGGTGTGGTTGACCGTCGTCTGGAGAACAACACCGGTGAGACATATTTTACAGTAAAGCAGGATATCAAAAACCTGATGAACCGTCGTACTACATTCTCTGCCGATGGTCATGTAGAGTTTACTCCGTTGCGCGACTATCGCCATAAACTTAGCGTAAATGCCGGATATCGCTTCCAGAATGATACATGGGTTATGTCGTACGGACATGGCTACAATTCCGGATCTGACCATGTAAACGACCTTCATGCCACCAACTCCAACTACTACGAATCTGATGGCTACGATCTCCGTTGGCAGAATATGGCGTGGTATGCTACTGCCGATTACACTTGGCTTAACCGCTATACGCTTTCGGCAAGCGCTGTTCTTGAGTCGTCATCGCGCTTCGGTAAACATGCTGCCCGTGCTATCCATATAGGTAGTAATTCGTGGGGCATGTTCCCGTCGGTAAGTGCGGCATGGGTTGTCTCCAATGAAAATTTTATGTCGGGTGCGCCTTGGCTCGATTTACTTAAACTCCGGTTGTCGTATGCCGTGACCGGTAACGACAATATGCCGATCAATGCTACCTCCACATTCTTTGCTTCGACAGCATTCATCGGCAACTATTATGGTTACACTCTCAATTCTATCGGAAATGAACGCTTGAGATGGGAAACCACCGGTACAGCTCGTGCTGCTATCGATGCTGCATTTTTCAACAACCGTCTGACCTTTACTCTCGAAGGGTATATCTCATCGACTAAAGATCTTCTGATGCAGAAACAGTTGCGCGATGTTGCCGGTATCGAGTCTTACTGGACTAATGGTGGCGATCTGCAGAACCGAGGTGTTAACTTCTCTGTAAGCGGCCGTGTGGTAAATACCCGTGACTGGCATCTTGATATGGGAGCCACTATCGGTATGTATCGCAACAAAGTGACCTGGCTTGCCGATGGCGATTATGACACCGAAATAGCCGGTGCGGAGATTCTTACTGCAGTCGGTCAGCCAGTAGGTGTGTTCTACGGATATAAGACCGACGGTGTATTCTCAACCCAAAAAGAGGCTGATGCCGCTTCTCTTTATATCCAGAACAAAGACGGAAGCCACACATACTATGCTGCCGGTGATATGCACTTCGTCGAAAACAAGGTCGATGGCCGTATTGACGAGAACGACCGTTTCGTCATCGGTAATCCAAATCCTGATTTCTTCGGCAATTTCAACTTCCGTCTTAACTGGAAACGCCTGACATTGTCGTCGATATTTACATATTCTGTTGGCAACGATGTGTACAATGCATTGCGTGCCAATCTTGAATCGGGTTCTGATATATATAATCAGTCTACAGCGATGAACAACCGTTGGCGTGCCAACGGTCAGGTCACCGACATTCCCCGTGCAACCTACGAAGACCCGATGGGTAACTCACGCTTTTCAGACCGATGGATTGAGGACGGCTCATATCTGAAGTGGAAATCAATTGCACTGTCATACGAGCTTCCTATCCGCTCTACAGTCATTCAGGGCCTGTCATTTACTTTCTCAATGTCTAATATTTACACCTGGACTAAATATCTTGGCCCTGATCCGGAATTTTTCGGTGGCAACTCACCGCTGTATCTCGGAGTAGACTCCGGTATGATTCCTTCTTCGCGCGAATTTAATTTTGGAGTGAAAATCAACCTCTAATCATGACTGTAATGAAAAAAATTATCTTTTCCACAATCATAGCCGCTTTCTTCCTGGGATCTGTCACTTCGTGTGTCGAATCCGATTTCAAGTCTCAGGCATTTCTGTATGACGACGATCTAACATTGAAAAATCCGGGTGACTCTCTATATTCTATTGTCGGACTTCTTACCGAAGTACAGAAACTTGGCGAACGCTACGTGGTATTTGGCGAAGCACGCGGCGACCTGATGTCAGTGTCGACAACGGCCAATCTCGAAATTCAGGAGCTGTCGCGTTTTGAGCCACAGACCACCGATACATATCTGCGTAAGACCGACTTCTACAACGTCATCAATCATTGCAACTGGATTCTGTCTAAAATGGATCCGGAAGTCACAGAAGGCGGACAGCGTGTGCTGGCCGATGAATATGCCGCGGCCAAGCTTTACCGTGCATGGACATATCTGCAACTTGGTCTTGCTTATGGCGAAGCCGAATGGATAACCAAGCCCATTCTGTCGCTTGAAGATTCACAACGCAGTTACGAAAAAATCGGCCTTGATGAGCTTGTGCGTCGTCTCATAGTAGATGTCGAGCCATATATTGCCGAAAAGCGCCCAAATATAGCAGACATTCAGGGCATATCGGCATATAAGTTTTTCCTGATACCGAAACTCTTTTTGGCTGATCTATATCTCTACGACGGACAGTATGCCAATGCCGCTGCAATGTATTATGCTACGATAAAAGACAATTATCTCACCATGGGTAACTCAAGTATCCATTTCTCCTATGGTTCGACTTCGCGGCTGTCGATGCAAACTACATCGTTTACTTCCAACTACATCAACGAAGCGCTTGTGGTAATTCCATATTCCAACAATGCCAATGCATACCACACAGACTTGCTCAATCTTACTATAAACAAGGAACCGTCGCTTCTCCCGGCGCAGAGTTGGGTTGACGAAATGGCTGCTAAAACCTACTATTTCGGTTCGCAAAGTTATGTGCCCAGCTCATATCTGGGGGTTGAGAATGGTGGTGACCTGCGTGCTGCAGTTCAGTATGGCGACGAAACATGGCACAACGGCGGTAGTGTGGGATACTGGCGTACAGCCACCGGTTCGCGCGAAGAGATGATGATCTCCAAGTTCTATAACAATGCCACCACCTATTCGGATGCTTATACAGAGAATACTGTACTTGGATGGCCAATGGGCCTTACTCAACTGGCACTGGCCCGTACGCCTCATGTTTATCTCCGATTTGCCGAGGCTGTAAACCGTCTGGGTAAGCCGACACTTGCATATGCTGTCGTGCGCTACGGTCTCAATAAGAAAAACCTGACCGACGAGGAGAATGCTGTCGTTGATCCTGCCGAGCTTGAAAGCGGCGAGGAGTGGCTAAACTGGTCTGATGGTATGTTTGAAAACAATATCGGTTCGGCCATACGTGGCCGAGGCTGGGGTTTTAACTATCCGGAATCAGTAGCCGAGGATCTTCCTGAAAACCTCGACCCGCAGGAATTGATGCTGTATGTCGAAGATGTACTTATCGACGAGATGGCCGCAGAGACAGCTTTTGAAGGAAATCGTTTCTTTGACCTGATACGTGTGGCTCACCACCGAGGCGACGATGCATCATTCTTTGCTTCGCGAGTATCAAAACGTGCAGACGATCATGATGCGATGTACGCCCGCTTGCTCGACCGCAAAAATTGGTTTATCCGTTAAAACTTGATTTTTCGACATAAAAGGGGGCCATTCACATTGCTGCGGGTGGCTCCCGCTCTATAAGAGTGAGTATGAGCTTGTCATAAAAATGCATTTGCACTAAAATTGCTATTTTTTGACGTGATTTAAATCTTGTGTCAGGCTTTTTTACAATAATTTTGTCTCGACCTTAAAATCATTTTTTGAGTCTTCTTAACTGATTTTAAAAATTCAAATAAACAAATATTACCAATTTAAACACAAAAATTTCATGAAAAATTCTACGCGATTTTTGCTTTGTGCAGCAGCTCTTTCGTTTGGAACATCTGCATTTGCACAGGATTTTGAGCCTTCAGTGCCTCTGATCGACTCCTACAACAATACGTCTGTAGCTGCCGACTTCAACAACAATGGTCACCTTGACATCTACTACAGCGGTACCCACCAGACGGAGTGGTGCTCGCCATGGAACTTCCGTATCGGTGGTGGTGATGAAGCTGGAACTATCATGGTTTACAATAACGGTGACGGTACTTATACTTTCGATTGGAACTACCCCGTCAACTATGAAGATCCTACCTTCAATCCTGACAGTTATGTAGAAGGTCAGCCCAACAATACTTATATGCATCTTCCTACCCATACTATCGCTCCTGTAGGTCTGGGCTACACAGTTGCTCTCGATTACAACAATGACGGACTTGTGGATATCCTCGCTTTCACTAAAGATGACCGTGGCGGCTGGTATAGTGGCTGGTGGTATTATTGGGATGGAGTAGGTAATGAAGAGCTTGGAAGTGATGTCGCTTCAGAACTCCGTACACCGCGCCGTCAGGAAAAACTCACGCTCTATCAGAATCTCGGCAACGGACGTTTCAAAATGGTCCAGAATTCTGGCCTGGTTGAAGAGTGCGCGCCCAACCAGATGTCAAATACTCCGGTTGCTGTAGGCGACTACGACCGCGACGGCTATGTTGATATTATTGCTACCGGTTATCTCAAAGGCTGGGCCGAACAGGATGCCAATGATAATTTCCGCCATACACGTTTCGTAAAACTCTATCATAACAATGGTAAAGTTGCTGAAGGTGAAAACCAGTTTACCGAAGTCAAGATTGCCGATGTAGTAGGTGGTACATGGACACAGGAGCAGACTGAAGGTGAAGGCGACGACAAGGTTGTCATTATTCCCAAGCAGGAACTTCCCGGCGAATTCCCCAATATCTGCGGTAACGTACAGTTTGCCGATATTAACAATGACGGCTATCTCGATATCGTCACCAGCGGTTATGGAGCTATTCATGATGACGTATATAAAAACGATGCCGCTATTACACGCGTGTTTGCTTATGTTCCTGAAACAGGCCGTTTCAAAGACGTTACTACCATGGATGCTTCACAGCGTATCCTCGGTTTTGACGATTCTCCACTGGTTGTTGCCGACTTTAACAAAGATGGTTCTCTTGACCTACTTATGGCCGGTTATACCTGGTCGCATTCTGCCGGCTGGTTGTCAGCAATTTTCTTGAATCAGAATACCGAGTCTGCATTCTCCGCAGGCCCCGGCCAGATGCCTTACAATGATGATCTCGGTCTCCCCGGCGAACAAGGTTCACGCATATATGCTACCGATATGGATGGCGATGGTAATCTTGACCTTATCTATGTTAACAAGGGTCGTAATATCTACTATGGTACCGATGGCCTATCGTTCGAGAAAGAAAACTATGATGATGTTCTTCTTGATAAGATGGACGGCGCTCATTGGTCGAATGTTGCCGATTTCAACGGAGACGGTGTAGCTGATATCATTATCTTTGGTGAACGTACAAACGATGATAACGGAGCTATTAATCCTAACCCCAACGCAACGCGTATATACTACAATACGATGTCGGAGGCTACTGCCCCCGTAGCTCCCACCAATGTCAAGTATTCACAAGCTGACGGTAAGATCAATATCACTTGGGATTATGATACCGACACTGCTATCAGCGACAATCTTGCATACAATGTAGTTGTAAGCTACAAAGATGGTTCGGTTTCTTCTATCCTTCCTGCTGATACTGAAACAGGCTTTGTAAAGGTTTCGGAGGGTCGCCACACAGCTCTCCGTCCAAATGTTAAGGAATATACCCTCAAAAACTCTAACGAAGTGAAGGGCGTAGGTGTGCAGGCTATATCGCTTAACAATTTCACAGCCTCTTCATTTGCCACTGCCGGTAATGCTTCTTCAGGTATTGCTGACATTGAAATTGACGAAAATGCACCTGTGGTTTACTACAATCTCCAGGGTATCCGCATTGCCAACCCCGCCAAAGGTGAACTTGTTGTAAAAGTTCAGGGTGGCAAAGCTGTTAAAACAGTATTCTAATAGGAATAAGGGTTTTAATAGGTTATTATAATTCCTTTTTACGGCCGGGCTTCATTCGTGGAGTCCGGCATTTTTTTTATTTTTTACAATAAATCCGCATTTGTTGCATTTTTTGAGTGAAACCCGAATAGGATTTTTGACGTAAAATTGCCAATTTTACAAATGAAAACAACCTTATATCATGTTACACGAAACCGTATTTTTCCATGGCACGATTAACGGTTCTTTTTATTTGTCGTATTGAAAATAAATAAGCAAAAATATATCATATGAGATCTATTCGGATATCCGTATTGACGCTGATGACGGTTGCGTCGGCTGCCGTTGCCGCATTTATGGCGTCGGCCACAGAGTACAAATTTACAGAGGGTAAATATATCATAAACTACAATGACGATACGAAGTCGCTCAATATCGACTGCAATGGCAAAGAATTGTTTAAGCAGGCCTATGCCAGCGTGGTTTATAATGTACTTGGCTCTGATCAGGACAAGACTATCGACGGTCGCCAGATGAAGGCCTCTGTCGCTAAAGAAAATATTGACGACTGTTTCGGTAGTGGCGTGTCGTATGTGTTTTCATATAACGACGGGACTTCAACAATGCGCCAGCATTTCAATTTTTATGCCGGAAGAGAAGACTATTTTATAGTTTACAATACGGTTGAATCTAACAATGGCACCACGGTGCTCCAGTCTCGCAACATGGTACCCCTGGCGGCCACCGATACCTATTCGACTCCATTCAACGGATATAAGAACAGGGTGATAAAGATACCATATGACAACGATGGACACGGACGCTATCACAACTATTCCATGGTAAATATGAGTGAGTCTGAATCTGTCTCTCCCGAAGTTTCGTCGGCTTATGATGGCGACAGCCGTTATGGTCTTGTTGCCGGTAGTGTTGATCATGATAAATGGAAATCGTCGGTGCAGATTTACGGTACATATGGTTCCCGTCTCAACAAGTTCCGGTTGCTTTCGGGTTATACCGACTATAATGTCACCCGTGATGCTTTGCCCCACGGTAAGGTAAAAGGTCAGACCATAATGTCGGCCCGCTACATGGTGGGTATGTTTGACGACTGGCGTAATGGAATGAATACATTTGCCGACTGCAATGTAGCTGTTGCTCCGCGTCTGCAGTGGGACAACGGTACCCCTGTAGGTTGGTCGACCTACGGAGTGATGCAGGAGCTGGTAAACTATTCCGGAGTAAAGGAGACTTGCGATTTTCTTCATGAGAATTTCTATGATAAGGGTTTCCATGATGCTACCGGTACGATATCCATCTCGTTTGATGCTTTCGGCGACAGCAATATATCACATTCGCTGCTTAAATACATGATAAAAAACGAAATGGAGCCGAAAAATATGATTATGGGTATGTATGCCGGCTTCCTTTGTTCGTGGGAGTGGGCACTCGACGCTACGTTCTTTGGTACTAATACTCACCACCGTGAAGCATGTCTTAAAGTTAATGGTGGAGAATATTATAAGGTACCATCGAGCGGATGTGTCGCATTAGACCCGACACACCCGGCCATCAAGCGACATATCGAGGCTCAGATGGAAGAATGGGCAAACTGGGGAGTAAGATATGTGAAACTTGACTTTGTCAATGGCGGCCAGTGTGAGGCCGACAGCTGGTATGATCCTGAAATCACAACCGGTACTATGGCATACAATTATGGAATGAAGGTTGTAGCCGAGGCTGCACAGAAACATGGCATTTATGTGGTGCTTGCGATGTCACCGATGTTTCCGTACCAGTATGCTCATGGACGCCGCACCTGTTGCGACCGGTTCTCTAAAATCGACGAGACGGAATATGTGATGAATGCTATCTCCTACGGTTGGTGGACAGATCGCCTGTATACAGTCAACGACCCCGACCAGATGGTTCTTGTCGGACGTAACAACCATAAGTCTGAAACAATCGGCGAGAATCGTGCCCGTGCTACATCAGGTGTGACTACCGGGGCTTATATATGGGGAGATAATTTTTCTACTCTTTGCAAACATACCTCCGAAAAGACAGCTTCCGATCAAGGTGTTTCGGTCGGTGATCCTGTCGGCTGGATAGACGAGTCTAAAGAACGTGCCCTGCAGATTCTGGCTAATGAGGATGTTAACGAGTATGTGCGTACGCACACCGGATCGTTCATGCCTGTCGACGGAAACGATCCGACTAATCAGCTTACCGGTACAAATCAGCAGTCTGAACGACTGTTTGTGCGTCACGACGGTCGTTTTACCTATGTCGCTGCATTCTCATTCTCACGTACCAACAATTATAATATAGATGCAACGTGGGAACGCCTTGGCGTTGATGGTTCACAAGTCGCCGGGATTAAAGAATTGTGGAGTGGAGACGCGATTCAATTTACATCTTCCGGATTCAAGATTGCCGTGCCAAAAGCCGATGCAAAAATCTATAAGATTTCATATCTTAATTCGGGTATCGACTCTGTTGATGCCGACGACGTATACAGTGATGATGTAGATGTGTCGGCCGATGGTGGCATAGTGTCGGTAAAAGCGACATCATCAATTTCTTCCGTGACGGTATATTCTGTTGATGGTCGTATCATCGGTAATGCTGCTGTATGTGGAAACATCGCTACAGCTGATTTAGGCGGATACACCGGAGTGGTCATTGTACACTCTTCTCTTTCGTCGGGAAAATATTCTGTGTCTAAACTTCTGATAAAATAATAAGACCGGTATGATAAAAAGAATCGGTATTGTCGTAATATCTGTAGTTGCAGCAGTTTTGACTGTTGCAGCAGCGCGAGTGTACTCATTTATGAGTATCGGAGGTGACATGGGGTTGTCATCAAACAATGTAAAGTGCATATATCAGGATTCCTACGGATTTATGTGGTTCGGCACCAAAAACGGGCTCAACCGTTATGATGGAAAAGTAATCCAGTCATACGAATGTTATGACCATGTTGCCGGACGCGGAAATAATAACATCGGTGCGATTTTTGAAGATGCCGACAGAAATATATGGGTCGGTACAGACCGTGGAGTATATATTTATAATCCACGTACAGAAAAATTTTCATTTGTCAATACCCCTGCCCAAGACGGAGTTACTCTCGATTACTGGGTGCAGGAAATATGTCGGGATAAAGATGGCAATATATGGGTTCTGATTCCGAATCAGGGGCTGTTTCGTTTTTATGGCGAGAATAAGGTCGCTCACTATAATGTGCCGATCGACGGAGAAAATATGCCCGCTACAATTTCCTGTACGTTTGACGGTGCGGTGTTTGTAGGAACTATTCATAGCGGACTTTACCGCTATAGCCCAATGAAAGATGTGTTTCAGCCGGTGGCTGTGAATACAGCTTTGTCTGACGAACTCCAAAAGCAGACCATCCAGTTTGTCAGAGAGGATTCGCGCGGTCAGCTGATTTTGTTTACACAGGTCGGAAATATATATCGCTACAATGTGAAGTCGGATGAGTTGAGCCGTGTGAGGTTTTCAAAGAGCGGAGATGTATATCTGCGTACTGCCGAAATTTTTGATGACGAGATATGGGTCGGCACACAGAATGGAATGCATATCATAAACATGTCTACTGGAAAAGAAGTTTATCTCAACGATAAGTCTTCTCTCGTCAACGGATTGACCGATAATCTTATATACACGATATATAAAGACATACAAGGTAATGCATGGATCGGCACAATGTTTGGTGGAGTGAATTTCTATCAGCGTAGTGGTTTTATCTTTGAAAAATTTATGCCGCATCCCGATTCTAAAACATTGAGTTCAGCCCGAATAAGAGGTGTGGCCGCTGGTGCCGATTCTCTCATATATGTCGGGACAGAAGATGGTGGTGTGAATCTGTTTAATCCACGTACGGGTCTGACAATTTCACAAAGTGTGGGTAACGATCCATACTCTACCTCATTGGTTATGCGTAGTTTCGGTGGTAATGTATATTCCGGATTATCGCGCGAAGGTATGGATGTGTACTCTTCCGGACGGTTAAGTATGCCCGGTATTGCCAGGAATATAATCGGCGAGGATTGCAGTGTATATGCTGTACTTGTTGATAAAAAGAATAACATGTGGGTCGGTGGCGACTGGGGGCTGTCGATGCGGAAATCAGGCGATAGTGAGTTCAGTATAGTTGATTCGGCTCGCGGTCTTTGGGTATTTGACATGTGTGAGGATTCAAAAGGCCGCATCTGGATTGCCGCTATGGGAGAAGGTGTCGCTATGATTGATACTGCCGGTAATCTGAAATTGTATTCCTACGACGAAACATATTCCAACGGACTTCGTTCTAATTCTGTAAGTTCGATTTTTGAAGATTCAAGCGGACGTATATGGGTCTCGACCGATCGTGGAGGGTTGAGCCTGTATAGTCCGGAAAATGACAATTTCGAGACATTCGGTATTGAAGATGGGCTGCCAGATAATGTAGTATATGATATTGTAGAAGACAACCGTGGGTTTCTGTGGTTCGGCACCAACAACGGTCTCGTGAAATTTAATCCGGAAACGCGCAGTGTAAAAGTCTTTACTACAGCCGACGGTCTACCCGATAATCAGTTTAATTATCACTCGGCAACAACCGGTCTCGATGGGAATCTTTACTTCGGATCTATTAATGGTCTGATTGCGTTTGACCCGGAACTTGACCGGGAACCCGATAGTATACCACCGGTCTACTTTACCCGTCTGTCGGTTGCTAACGGTTTGGGCAACAATAAGAACGACAATACTCCTTATGAGTTGCCACTTATGTATGCCGACAGAGTGGAAATCCCCTATAATGCCAGATATATATCTATATATATTGCATCGCCGAACTATGTCAATACCGGAACACAGCAATACTACTACCGTATGCTCCCCGTGTCGGAAGAGTGGAACAGACTTGATGCTGACCAGCGTATATCGTTTGACCGACTGATGCCAGGCAACTATACTCTTGAAGTGAAAGTTGTAGGAGAGGGTAAGACAGTATCTCGTACTCTGAATGTCAAGATACTGCCTCCGTGGTACAGTACATGGTGGGCATGGATTATTTACATCATTATTCTGTTTGGTGCCGCGTACCTGGGTTACCTGTATTGGCGGCGACGTCGCGATCTGGCTATCAAAGAAAAAGAGTATGTCAGCAAGGTTCAGGCTGCGAAGGAACTATATGAAAATAAAGTGCAATTCTTCTCCGAAATAGCTCACGAGATACGCACGCCGTTGACACTTATCGACTCCCCGCTTGAAGCAATAGAGGAAATTGGAGTGAAAGATGCACGTATTGACCGCTACTTCAAGGTGATACGAAAGAATACATCGCGATTGCTCGATCTGGTAAGTCAGCTTCTGGATTTCCAGAAAATAGGTAATTCGCGTAAACAGCTTACGTTTGAATATGTAAACGTGTCGGCAACGTTGTCTGATATCATAGCTCGTTTCCAAGATGCCATTACGCTGAAGAAAAAAGAACTTGAGGTGTCGATTCCGGAGACTCCTGTTCAGGCTATGATCGACAAGGAAGCTTTTACTAAAATCGTTTCAAACCTGCTGAACAATGCGATGAAGTATGCCAACTGCAAGATTGTGGTATCTCTTACTTCTGATGATACAACTTTTTCTTTAAGAGTCAAGTCTGACGGAAAAAAGATTACCGGAGGAGATGTATATTCAATCTTTACGCCCTTCTATCAGATGCCCGATCATGACAATGTCGGTGGTGTTGGTATCGGATTGCCTCTATGCCGTATGCTTGCATCGCTTCATAATGGCTCTATCGATCTTGAAATAGATGATGAACCGGAAAATACTTTTGTACTTACCCTACCTCTTCGGCAGGAAGGGGTTGAGGTTCCGCTGGCAGGAGCCGATCCAGTCCTGACTGAATATGTGATGGATGAAGAACCGCAATCCGCAAAATCTATGACCGGCAATTCCATGCTCCTTGTCGAGGACAACGAAGAGATGAGAACGTTCCTCTACGAACAGGTCAGCCAATATTTTGTAGTCGATACGGCTGAAAATGGTAAAGAAGCTCTCGACCTGCTTCACGAGAACAACTACGATATAGTCGTGACCGACATAATGATGCCTGAAATGGATGGCTATGCATTATGTCGTGCGATAAAGGACGATGTGGAATTGAGCCACATTCCGGTAGTGTTCCTTACGGCTAAAAACGATCTTGACTCTAAAGTGCAAGCACTGCAATGTGGTGGAGAGGCTTATATTGAGAAGCCGTTCTCGATAAAATATTTCCGTCAGCAGGTGATATCGCTCCTTGAAAACCGTCGGCATGAACGTAGGTCGCTTATCAAAAAACCATTCTTTACTGTCGACAATATGCAGATGTCAAAAGCCGATGAAGAATTTATGAATAAGGTGATTCAGACTATTCAAGACCATATATCCGATGAAAACTTCAATGTAGAACTGATGGCTGAAGTGTTGTGTATGAGCCGTTCAAGTCTATTGCGTAAGATAAAGTCGTTGTTTAATCTCTCACCGATCGAGCTTATCAGGCTTGTCAAGCTGAAGAAGGCTGCCGAGTTGATCAAAGATGGCAAGTATCGTATTGGCGACATATGCTATATGGTCGGTATCAATTCGTCGAGCTATTTCTCAAAGCTATTTCTCAAGCAGTTTGGCATGACACCCAAGGCTTTTGAAATGCAATGTCAGAAAAATGCCCGCGGAGAGGGGTATGATGTCGAAATTAATCTGGAGTAGAATTATAAATCTGTATTTACATAAAAATAACGTCTTATAGCCAAATTATTATCGCGAAATGAATCAGATTCTGAAGATTGCGGCGCTGTCGGCCGTATTGGTTGCTTCATCGGTGTCGGCCGATGCTAAAATCAAATTGCCTTCTTTTTATACCGACAATATGATTGTGCAGCAGAATTCCATGCTTACTATCCCGGTGGTCACTGATGTGCCTGGACAGAAGGTCGTTGTAACTCCTTCGTGGGGTAAAGCCGTCACAGCGACTACCGATGCCGAAGGTCGTGCGACTCTACGCGTGGCAACTCCCGCCGCCGGAGGCCCTTACTCACTGGCTGTCGCTACTGGAAATGACTCTCTGCGTCTTATAAATATTCTTTCAGGTGAGGTATGGCTCTGTTCGGGTCAGTCTAATATGGAGTATCCTGTGAACGGATGGACATATATCATGGATCATGATCGCGTGATCGGGGAGGCCCACCGTCCGGATATACGTCTTCTGCAGGTGCGTAAAAACACATCGTTCCTGCCAAAAGACGATGCCGAAGTCAATATGGATGGTTGGGTTGAGTGTAATTCGGCTACAATGCAGGATTTCTCGGCTATAGCATACCTGTTTGCCGTGCGTATGCACGATGAACTCGGAGTGCCGGTAGGTGTTATTGACACGACTTGGGGAGGTACACCAGCCGAAGCCTGGACATCGGCAGGCGCTCTCGGTGCTGTTCCGGGTTTCTCCGATGAAGTGGCTATGCTTGAGAAGGCTAACGGCGACCGCAGTATAATGGAGAAGGAATGGCAGAAATTGTATGAACGTCGTCTTAATCAGACTAATGCTGTTTTACCGAAATTTGATAAAGGTGTTTATCAGTCAGGATGGCCCACAATGCCAGTTCCAGGGTTTTTTGAAGACAGCGTGGCTCCCGGTCTTGATGGAGTGATGTATGCGCAGACAGTATTAAATCTTACTGCCGACGAGGCATCAAAACCTATTACACTTCATCTTGGTGCGATCGATGATGAGGATATTACATATTTAAACGGAAAAGAGGTAGCTCGTGGCGCCGGTTTTGCTACGGAGCGCCACTACACTATAGATCCCAAGTATCTGCGCGAAGGTGATAATGTACTTACAATCCATATTTCTGATTTTGGCGGAGAAGGAGGTTTTCGGGCTGTTCCCGGTCAGATTAAGGCAGAAACATCGGCTCGTTCTATCCCGATGGATGGACAATGGGCATATAAGATCGGTGTTGATTTCAAGACACTTGACCCGCTACCGGCATCGGTAGGCAGTTCAAGCTTTCCGAGTGTGCTTTACAACGCTATGCTTTCGCCTCTCCACGTGATGCCGATTAAAGGAGTTCTATGGTATCAGGGTTGTGCAAATGTTGGTCGTGCCGAGCAATACGAGCCATTATTCCAGACCATGATAAGTGATTGGCGTAAACTGTGGGGATATGATATGCCGTTTTATTTCGTCCAGTTGGCCGGATGGTTGAAACCTCGGGCCCTTCAGCCCGACTCCGAGTGGGCGGCACTTCGCAACGCACAGGCAAAGGCACTCATACTCGACAATACATCTATGGTTACTGCCATCGATCTTGGTAATCCTGCCGACATTCATCCGCGCAACAAGCAGGAAGTCGCACGTCGTCTGGCTGAAACCGCACTTACACGCGACTATGGCAAACAGTACGATTACAAAATGCCTGTTTGCACCGATGTTAAGACAAAAGGCTCTGAAATGCTGCTTACCTTCGACGCTCCCTTGGCTCCTAAAAGTGTGGCTGTGACAGGATTTATTGTCGGAGATGCCAATGGTAACTTTGCTGTGGCAGCAGGTCGTATGGTCAATCCTACCACTATTGTACTTTCAGCAGCCGAAATACAGAAACCTGTGGCCGCCCGGTATGATTGGGCCGACTATCCCGGAGGTAATCTGTATGGTGCAAACGGATTGCCTGTCGCTCCTTTTGCTACCGATAAATGAACTTTATCTTATGAACTATAGAAAACACTATTTTATATGAAACGTAACCAATTGTTATTCGCTGGACTGGCTTCTCTATTCTTTTCGCCAGTCCTCGCTTTCGGAGAAAATCTGATTGTCATTGAGACTGATAACAATGCTATTGTTTATGACGTAGCCGACAATAATCGTGTATATCAACGTTATTTCGGTAAGAAACTTCTCGACAAGTCAGACTATTCGCAGATTCCCAATGGTCCTGAATTTATCATAACCCACGGAATGGAAGACTATTATGAACCTGCTTTGCATATAAATCATGCCGATGGAAATCAGTCGACACTTCTGGAGTATAACGGTCATACCACATCGACGCTTTCTGATGGTGGCGTTCAAACCGTTATTTCCATGAAAGATCCTGTGTATCAAGATGAGGTAAAAGTGTACTATATTGCGTATCCTGAACATGATATAGTTAAAACATATACCGAGATTACCAACAACGAGAAAAAACCGATCGAACTTGAAAAGTATGCATCGTCGATGCTGCATTTCAACGCTCCGTCGTATTATTTGACGCAGTTTGACGGAGATTGGGCTTCTGAAGCCAATATGCATGAGACTGAACTTAAATATGGTCGTCATCAGCTTGATACAAAACTTGGAGCTCGAGCAGATATGTTCTGTTCTCCATTTTTCCAGCTTGCGCTTAACAATAAGGCAGATGAAAATACCGGCGACATGCTCGTCGGTACACTTGGATGGACCGGAAATTTCCGTTTTACGTTTGAAGTAGACCATACGGGTAAATTGCGCGTAATTTCGGGGATCAATCCATATGCATCGCAATATACTATTCAGAAAGGCGAAACATTCAAGACTCCGGAATTTATATTCACATTGTCGGATGCCGGCCGTGGTAAGGCAAGCCGAAACTTCCACGATTGGGCACGCAATCATCAGCTTCGGAAGGGTAATGACACACGTATGACGTTGCTTAATAACTGGGAGGCTACATATTTCGATTTTAATGAAGAAAAACTGATAGGACTGATCGGTGAGGCAAAAGAGCTTGGTGTCGATATGTTCCTTCTCGATGACGGATGGTTTGCCAACAAATATCCGCGTTCATCTGATAATGCAGGTCTTGGCGATTGGGATGAAACAAAAGACAAGCTGCCCAATGGTATCGGTGCTCTTACCGATGCTGCAAAAAAGGTTGGTGTGAAATTCGGTCTTTGGATTGAGCCTGAAATGGTAAATCCGAAGAGTGAACTCTACGAAAACCATAAAGACTGGGTAATTACACTTCCCAACCGCGATGAATATTATTTCCGCAATCAGCTTGTACTTGACTTGTCAAACCCTAAAGTTCAGGACTATGTATTTTCTATCGTAGACAATCTGCTGACAAAGTATCCCGATATAGCTTTCTTCAAGTGGGATTGCAACAGTCCGATCACAAACATCTATTCAAACTGGGAAAAAGAAAATCAGACACATCTGTATGTCGACTATGTAAGAGGTCTCTACAATGTACTCGACCGTATACAGCAGAAGTATCCCGATGTAATGATGATGATGTGTTCGGGTGGCGGTGGTCGTTCGGACTACGAAGGTCTCAAGTATTTCACCGAATTCTGGCCATCAGACAACACTGATCCTCTGGAACGACTCTTTATCCAGTACGGATATTCACAGATTTTCCCGGCCAAGACACTTTGTGCGCATGTCACGACATGGAATCGTATGACTCCTGTGAAGTTCCGTACGAATGTAGCTATGATGGGCAAACTTGGTTTTGACCTTAAACTGTCTGATCTCACCGACGATGAAATCAATTATTGCCGACGTGCCATCAAGAACTACAATGCGTTGAAGCCTCTGATACTCGAAGGTGATCAGTATCGGCTGGTATCGCCATATGACGGGCCGCATGCTGCAACAATGTATGTAGGCAAAAACGACGGTAATGCCGTGTTGTTTACATTTGATACTTTCCCACGCTATCGCCAGTCAATTTTCAACAGCGAGGCGATAGTGAAAATGGCCGGTTTGAATCCTAAAGACCGCTATGTCGTGACGGAAATAGATCGTAATGATGGTAACGACCAGACCATCGGGGAATATTCTGGTGACTATCTCATGACTGTAGGTCTGCCGCTTTTTACTCTGAACAAACTTAACAGCCGGGTATTTACTATAAATAAAAAATAATATCAGATGAAATATCTCATGTCACTTGCCGCCGCGATGCTCACCTTCTGGTGGGCATCGGCCGGCAATCTAACAAAATATGTCAACCCTATCATTGGGACCGGGTGGCTTCAGAGCGGATGTCCGGGTAATGGATATCCGGGTGCAACCGTGCCATTCGGCATGATACAGCTTTCGCCTGACACTAATCCAGTACCCGACTGGTATAATGCTTCGGGCTACCAATACAACGACAGCAAGATATATGGTTTCAGCCATACCAGATTGAGTGGTACGGGTGCGAGCGATCTTATAGACATATTGTTTTTCCCGACAACCACCGACAAACGGGAATCGGAATATTCTCACGACAACGAAATCGCTCGTCCGGGATATTACTCTGTTATGCTCAACGATGAAGGTATACGTGCTGAACTCACTTCTGGCCGTCGCGCTGCCATGCATCGGTATACCTATCCGTCGGGTACTGCCAGACTGGTAGTTGATCTCGACCACTCTGCACAAAAAGGGAGCTGGGATCGTAAAATAATACAATCGCAGTTGCGGGTCGTAAACGATTCTACAATAGAGGGGTATCGTGTAATAACCGGTTGGGCTAAACTGCGCCGTATCTATTTTACCGCTGTTTTCAACCATCCTATTGTTAAATCTGATTTATACGACGGAGGTTCTACCCATAAGGGGTGTACTGTAATCAATGGCCGTGATCTGAAAGCTGTGCTTGACTTCGGTGATTTGTCAACGCCTTTGGTTGCAAAAGTAGGTATATCGGGTGTGTCGTATGAGAATGCACGCGAAAATCTTGTGTCGGAAGTAGTGTCAGGTTTCGATTTCGATGCAATGGCTTCGGCAGCAGATACCGCTTGGGAAGATCTTCTCTGCCAGGTCGAGGTTGAGGGGGGGACGGATGATGACCGTGAGATTTTTTATACGGCGCTATATCACGCTTACATACAGCCTAATATATTTTCTGATGTCAACGGTCAGTATGTCGGCCCTGACTATGCTGTAAAACAGCTCCCTGTCGGAGAAAATCAGTATACGACATTCTCGCTATGGGATACTTATCGTGCCGCTCATCCGCTTTATACCATACTTTCGCCGAAGCCTGCTGCCGATTTTGTTAATTCGATGCTGCGCCATTACGATGACTACGGTTATCTGCCTATATGGCATCTATGGGGTCAGGATAACTACTGTATGATCGGTAACCATGCCATACCTGTTGTAGTAGATGCTGTATTAAAGGATATTCCCGGTATTGATGCAGAACATGCTTACGAGGCGGTCAAGGCTTCGTCTCTTCAGTCGCATCCAGGTTCGCCATGGGATATTTATGAGGAACTCGGTTATATGCCCGAAGACCGTCAGTCGCAGTCAGTGTCGATAACTATGGAAGATTCATTTGATGACTGGTGTGTGGCACGTCTGGCTGAAAAACTCGGAAAAACCGAAGACAAGGAATATTTTGATAAACGAGCTAACAATTACCGCAATCTCTACAATCCGGCTACCGGATTCTTTCAGGGGCGTAATTCCGACGGATCGTGGCTTGAACCGTTTGATGCGCTACGTCATGGCGCCAACGGTGGTTATCCTTATACCGAAGGAAATGCGTGGCATTACTTCTGGTATGTGCCACAGAATGTAGCTGCTCTTGTCGAGTATTGCGGTGGTGAAAAAGGAATGGAGGCTAAACTCGACACCTTCTTTACTATCACGGATACATCAGGAGATAAAAACAGCAATATCTCTGGAGAAATCGGTCAGTATGCACATGGCAACGAGCCGTCGCATCATTGTGCATATCTGTATAACTATTGCGGAGCTCCACGTAAGGCGCAGGATATGATTCATAAAATTAAGACTGAATTATACGATACTACCAACATCGGCTTGTCGGGAAATGATGATTGTGGCGAAATGTCGGCATGGTATATTTTTTCGGCAATGGGCTTTTATCCGGTAAATCCGACTGGAGGAGTTTATGACCTCGGCACTCCGACATTCGACAAAGTTACATTACATTTGCCCAACGGTAAAGATTTTGTCGTAGAGGCCAATCGCAAAAACGCCGGAGATTATCATGTGAAAGATGTGCGTCTCAACGGAAAGAAAGTTCAGGATTATAAAATAACTCACGATGATATTTTGACCGGCGGAAAGCTGTCGTTTACGTTGGTAAAATAAAATACAATATAGTACACCGGGAGTTCGTTTATATAGAAGTCAAACATTGTTTTCAGGAAATGATATATAAATTTCTGCCAATATTCAAGTCTACGATATGGGGAGGAACTTCAATCGCCCCGTTTAAAGGTGCGGTTGCCGCTCAAACCCAGATCGGTGAGTCGTGGGAGATTTCGGGAGTGAAAGACTGTGAGTCGATTGTTGCCGAGGGGCCTGAAGCGGGATTGACATTGTCGGAGCTGATCAAGGCTCATGGAGAGTCGTTGTTGGGCCGGAAAGTGGTCAAACGCTACGGTACCGATTTTCCACTGCTGGTGAAGTTTATTGATGCACGTCAGGATCTGTCGGTACAGGTGCACCCTAATGATCAACAGGCTGCTGCCCGCCACAATGGCTCAAGGGGAAAAACAGAGATGTGGTATGTGGTAAATGCCTCTTCCGATGCGCGTCTCTATGCCGGATTTAAGCGTCGCATGAGCGCTGAAGAGTATTGGAAGTCGGTGGAAGATAATACCATAATAGATGTACTGGCTGAATATAATGTTAAGCCGGGCGATATGTTTTTTCTGCCGGCAGGATGTGTGCATTCAATCGGTGCCGGATGTTTGATTGCTGAAATTCAGGAAACGAGTGATATCACATACCGTATTTATGATTTCAACCGTAGAGACAAGGATGGCAATCTTCGCCAGTTGCACACAGAGCTTGCCAAGGATGTAATAGACTATCGGCCGTTTCCCGGAGCGTATGTAGACTATGACAGAAAACTGAATACCTCGGTTGATCTGATTTCGTGCGAACATTTTACGACTCATCTTTACGATCTGACGGAACGTACTAATGTCGGTTTGTTGCCTCGAGAATCATTTACTATAATAATGTGTCTCGACGGTGGCGGAGAACTGGTCGATCCCGACGGTATTTCAATGAGAATTTCGCGTGGAACCACCCTGCTTGTGTCGGCTTCGGTGCGCAATCTGATAGCAGTTCCTGACTCAAAAATGAAACTTCTAACCGCAAGTATCTAATTCTTATAATCATTAAAAATGACGTTGCTAAAACCTATTGTAGCTGTATCTCTGCTTCTTTTCTGTGGAGCTACGGCAATGAGTGAAGTGTCGGGCGATAAGTTTGAAATGACTCCGCTCGATTGTGCCCGCAATCTGTATTCGCTGCCTGGTGTAAAATATATGCACAAACTTAAGGCTAAAAATCCGGAGGCAGTGATAACCGTGTCTGATCTGCCAGATGGATTGGTATGGAACAAAAAACGAAATCTTGTCGAGGGCGTCCTATCTGAAGAAGGCCGATATACCTACAATGTCATTATCAACGACGGGAAAGAAGATGTTCTTGAGCCTATTACCCTTACAGTATCGTCTGATTTGATACAGCCGACTCCATTTATGGGGTGGTTGTCGTGGAATGTATTTGAGTCGGCTATTAATGAACAGAATCTCCGTGAGACAGCTGACGCAATGGTTGCTTCCGGATTGCTCGATGCCGGATACAAATATTTGTGTATCGACGATATATGGCATGCTGAAGGTCGCGATGCCGAGACTGGGGCTCCGTTGTTCAATACCGAGAAATTTCCTTCAGGATTGAAAGCGTTGACCGACTATGTACACGACAAGGGGTTGAAGGTAGGTATTTATTCAGATGCTGCCGAGAAGACTTGTGCCGGTTGTTTTGCTTCATATGGCTATGAAGAAGTGGATGCACGCCAGTATGCCGATTGGGGTTTTGATCTGCTTAAGTATGACTATTGCGGCGCTCCTTCCGACCGAGCTACTGCAGTAGAGCGTTACACTACAATGGGTGATGCTCTTAAGGCTACCGGACGCGACATATTGTTCTACATGTGTGAGTGGGGCGGTCGCAAGCCCTGGAAGTGGGGCGACGTGACAGGTGCTACCTGCTGGCGTTCTACCGGGGACACACGCGACTGTTGGATCGGTAAAGGTGGTGGTGTCGGTGTCACTCAAAGTATAGAAGAAATGAAGAACCTGTGGCCGTACAATGGTGTCAACCGCTTTAACGATGCAGATATGATGTGTGTCGGTCTACATGGTACCGGACGACCGTCTAACGACTGCTGTCTTACCGGCCCAGGTATGACACAGGATGAGTATCGCACACAGTTCTCGCTGTGGTGTATGTGGTCATCGCCGTTGACATTGTCGTTTGACGTTCGAGACATCCGTCCCGACGATCTTGCAATGATTACAAACCCAGAGGTAATTGCGCTTAATCAGGATCCGATGGGGCAAGCAGCTGAACTTATTCGCGATGCCGATGGTATTCAGATTTATGCCAAAGATCTCGCTGACGGTACTACTGCCATCGCGCTTGTCAACCTAAACGAAGTTGAGCGTGATATCGAATTCGATTTTGCCGAAATACCGGCACTTGACCCGAACCGCACATATACCTTCCGCGATCTGTGGCAACACGCGGATATCAACGTTCCCGGTCATAACTACAGTGTCAAAGTTGCCCCTCATGCAACTGAACTCTACCGTCTGCACTGATTATAACCGATTACTCCGCATATACAAAGGCCGCGACATTTTCGTCAGCGGCCTTTTTTAACGTGGGGTCTAAGTATAGTAAAAAAGCTGTGATGGTGTCGGGAAAAGCGGATGTTTTGTAAAAGGAAGTATGTCAAAGTTCGCTTTGAGCCTGTTGTAGGGTGGCAATGGGGGAGTGACCTTAAAGACATTA
>CAZOCO010000004.1:0-43771 GCA_964578325.1 uncultured Muribaculum sp. | reverse complement strand
GGCGATGATGAAACGGTGATCAATCTTACCGTAAAAAAAGGAATGAAAAACGGATGGTTTGGTACAGTAGAGGGTGGCTACGGCACCGACGAGCGCTATCTGACTACATTTAACATCAACCGATTCTGGGACGGCAACCAGATTACATTTATCGGCAACGCCAACAACACGAACCAGCTTGGCTTTACCGACGGCAACGGCAACCGTTTCCGTCGCTT
This sequence comes from uncultured Muribaculum sp., assembly GCA_964578325.1. Lineage (GTDB taxonomy): Bacteria > Bacteroidota > Bacteroidia > Bacteroidales > Muribaculaceae > Muribaculum. The sequence continues at coordinate 43,553 of CAZOCO010000004.1, read as the reverse complement.
CGGTGGTGACCGCGGTATCAATAATTCACAGCAGTTTGGCGTCAACTTCAATCTCGGCAAGGAAGAGATAATCAGAGTCGGTGGCGACGTGATGTACAGCCACACCGACCGCAACACAGTTAAACTGCAGAACCGCCAGTATCTGCTCGAAAACGACTCCTACTATTCCAACTCACAGTCGGATGCCACCGACCGCGGCAACAATGTCCGTGGCGACCTTCGCGTGGAGTGGAAACCAGATTCATTCAACACTCTCGATTTCCGCCCCAATTTCAGCTACAACGACAACAAATCTCTGTCAAACGAATTTTCGATAACCGAAGGAAAGAATATGAGTCTTAACGACGCGCTGTCGCGTGGTCGATCGGTAGAGGCCGGAGGCCGACTGATCTATAACCATAATTTTGCGTCGCACCGCGGCCGATCGTTCTCGGTAATGGCAAACTACCGCCTGTCTAACGTAAGAGAGACTCCGACCACCTACTCCTACTACAAATATCTCTACGACATCACCGACCCCGACAATACCGACGACGAAGACACATATGTCGATCCAATAGAAGCCTACCAGCAGTATTCGCTACAAAAAACATGGTCTAATACCGTGACATCGCGTATATCCTGGACAGAACCGATCGGCAATGCCAAAAACGGCAACTTCGTCACGTTGGCCTACCGTCTGCAATATCGGTGGAACAATTCAGACAAAATGGTTTACCAGCGCGATGTCGACCGCTTTTTCGATGAACCCGACAAAGAGTGGCTATACACGGTGCTGGGAGACAATTACATCATCCCCTACCCCGATAATTTCGGCAATGAGACATTCATGGATGACCTGTCGAGCCAGTATCGCTACCGCTACTTCAATCAAGACATTCGCGCCGGCTACCGTAAGGTATCTAAAACCATAAATCTTGATGCTGGCCTATCGCTGGTACCGCAGATGTCGCGCGGCGACGAGCTCACCGGCTCTAAAGCCTCGATACCCGAACGCTGGGTATGGAACTACGCCCCCTACATCCGCTTCCGCTACAAACGGTCGAAGACTACATCGATGGAACTATGGTATAACGGCCGCTCATCACAACCGTCGATGAATCAGCTGCAACCCGTCATGGATACTTCCGACCCGATGAATCGCGTACAAGGTAATCCGGATCTTGATCCGTCGTTCTCCCACGATGTCAGAATGCGCTACCAGACTTTCGATACCGAATCTCAACGATCTATAATGACGATGTTTGACGTGTCGGTAATACAGAACTCCATCGTTTCACGCACTGAATACGATCTGACCACCGGAGCACGCACCACATACTACCAGAACGTAAACGGCGTATGGAACGGACGACTTATGAACATGTTCTCGCAACCTCTGCGCAACAAAGCATGGACATTCAACAACAACTTCTTCACCATGTTCCAGCAAAACGTAGGCTTCACATCGCTTCAGTCAATGAACGATGGCAAACCCATGCGCAATACTTCGCGCTCACTGATGGTGGCAGAATCGTTCTCGCTGGCATTCCGTCCCGACAATCTGGAAATAGAACTGCGACCCTACTACCGCCTGCAAAAGACGTTCAACACGGTCAATACCGGTAGCAACAGCAATCTGCTCGTTCATTCGTATGGGTGCCGCGGCAATGCAACCTACTACGCGCCTCTGGGCTTTGTGATTGCTACCGACGTCGACTTCTCGGCAACCTCGGGCTACTCGGCCGGTTATGACACCCGCCAGTGGATGTGGAACGCTTCGCTGGGCTATCAGTTCCTCAAAGACAAATCTGCCACGATCTCTATCAAAGCATACGACCTTCTGCAACAGAAAAAGTCGATCAACCGCACCGTGACCGCCAACTATATCGACGACACATCATACAATACGCTTACCCGCTACTTTATGGCTACGTTTATTTACAAATTCAACACTTTCGGCAAAGGAAACCAACCGGAAGACAAAAGCCACAGAGGGTGGGGAGGTCCCGGCGGACCCGGTCGCGGCCCAGGCCCCGGCGGACGCAGACCATTCTGATCGCGCAGTTTTTACTGCGCTTATATCTAACTCACGGTATCTTAAGAGAGTTTATCAGAACGGGTAGCCGATGGCCAGATGGAAGGCAAGGCCCTTACCAAACTTGGGTATGTTGTAGTAGCCACGCTTTACCGTTTCATATGGGTCGTGGAGCGCAATACCAAGGTCACCGCGCAATACAATCATTCCCAAGTCGACACGTAGGCCAAATCCGGTACCAAGCGCTATTTCTTTCAAGAACGTTGAAGCCTCAAGCTCTCCGCCCGGACGCATAGGGTCGTTCTGAAGGAGCCAGACATTACCTGCATCCAGGAACAAAGCGCCATGTAGCGGACCAAACAACGGGAACCGATATTCTACATTCATCTCAAGTTTAAACGTACCGGTCTCGTCGAAATAGGAGTTGGCATTATTGCCTTCGGGATGATATGAACCCGGGCCAATCGACCTGACGGAGAACGCACGTATAGAGTTTGCGCCTCCGATATAAAACTGCTCGCTATATGGCACTTCGGAAGCATTGCCGTATGCGTGGGCAGCACCTATGAGAACACGGCTTACAATCCAGTGCTCACCTGTGATGCGTCGGGAATAAACAGCCTGTGCCTGTCCGCGCACAAATTGCGAAAACGGCATTCCGAACACTTTTTTCTCCCCCTTCACACCACCGAGCCTCCATAATGCCCAACAAATATTTCCGGCTTCGGTAGCAGACACCTGAACATTGAGCAGATTGTCACGGTTCATGGCGCGGTCGTAGGTCATCGACCATCCCATCTGTGGTATGAGCTGATTGCGAAAACTCAACTGCACGGCACGATTGGCGTCCATTATCGAATCGAACACCGAGGTGGTCTTTATAAGTTTCATATAGGTGAGTTTGACCGGCGTGAACGTGTAGGAGAAATACTTGCGCATTTTCCAGTCATAGTTCATCGACGCGCTGAATTGTGCGAGTCTGAAGTAATGGGGGCGAGATAGTGCGTCGGCAGAAATTGCAAACCGCGTCCAGTTGAGATTCTTGCGATTGCGCTTTACAAACCATGGAGCTATCATTCGCGGGAATGCCAGCGATGCGTTTATCCCGGCTTCATACGAGTTATAGTCTGCATTGGCACGATGACCGGTCTGCCACTCATAGCTTCCCGTGATACCGACATGAAGTTGCTCGCCACCGCCGAAAATATTGCGATTAGTAATACCGAGAGAAAATCCGGGGCCTATATAGCTGTTTGATTTTGACGACAGATTAGCCTCAAAAGAGAACTCCATCGGCTGGTCGAAGGTGCAATAAACATCAACATTGAGTGTCGGATCAACAGCCGTCGTGTCGGGGATAGCACTGATGGCTATTGAACTGAATATGCCCAGTCGCGACAGATAAGCCTGGGTATTGTTCATGTCGTCGACAGAGAAAATGCGACCGCTTCTGAATGTCAGACACGAAGGTACGAGTGCACTCCTGAAGTGAGAGGGCCGCTGCTGAATGACTGTGGCTCGACGTGTCTGGAATGTATCGGGGCGACCTTTACCATTCCACCGGTTTAGATGCAGTGTAACGTTGCCCGTGCGATAGCATCGGAGTGCCATCGGTGGTGTGTTTGATGCCAAAGTGAGCCTTACGGCTATCTTACGGGACTGAATCGTACTGTCGGCCAGATACTCTATATATTCCGGTCTGAAAAAATAGTATCCACACGTGCGCATGCCGTTGGCGATGGTGGTTCTGGCCGCAACAAGCGAATCGACAGAATATCGCACATGCCCTCCCGACGCCAGATATGGCACCTTTCGTGCCAGTGAATCTATCACGGTATTGATTGACGTCGTATCGGCGAGCAACTGTATGTCGCTGATCATATACGGTTCCCCGGGATTGATAGTATAAGTGAGCTGGGCCTTGCGTGGATTCTTTTTTCCGGGAACTATTTCGTATGATGCCTCACCACGGAAGTAACCTTCAGAACGCAGTTTACTGTCGAGCATGCTTACACGCAGTTCGGGGCGAACATCACTTATCGTAACCGGTTCGGTGGCAAGTTTACGGCGGATCCATCCTTTTAGCCCCTTGGCTTCGGGAGATATATTATTGTAGGCCCAGAGTCCGAATGGCAACGGTGAGCGTACCCCAAGAAACTGAATATAGCCGTTAGGATGCACATCCACATCCGTCTTTAGTTGCGAGATAAGTTCAGGTGGCAACTGATAGCCGGAATCAGGACGTATGTCAATTTTTTTAATACCCGTATATAGCGTCTCCCCTTCGGGCAGACGGCGCGTGGTAGAGCAACCTGCCGCAACTATGAGCAGCAGTGCGGATATCAAAATATCAGTTAGTTGTAGCCGGTGCATTAGTTTCTTGATTGGAGTCGGTAGTGGTATTGCGTAATATCTGTTCCGGGGTCAGCGGACGGTCAGGACGACGCCAGCGGTGGGGACGCATGAATCTTGGCAGCAGTGAATAGAGCGACCCGAGTTTGCGCCGGTATACAAAGCCGACACCGGTTTGAGTCACTTCTCCCTCAAGAATGCTCTCGAAGCCGGTGTGACGGAAAAGTCGCACATACATTGTGCCACTATTGTTGAGCATATATTCAAACGATATATCGTTGATGAGGGTCTGCTTGTAATCTTGAGTTGAACCGGCTCCACTGTCGTCGGTATAGTTGCCTCCGACAACAATCTTTAGCCGGTCGTTGATAAACGATTTACTCAACTGATAGTTGTAGGATGTGGCTGTGGATGTGTTGCCGTTGTAAGTACGGTCGTATTGATCTACTCCGAATGTCAGCTCGACACCCTTGATATTGTTGGCCGCCCATGAGTTGAGCGTTGATGCGAGGAAGGAGTATAGAGGATTGCCGGTATTGGCCGAACCCTTGGTGCCGGGGCCGGTATATACATTGTATAACAGAAGGTTCATAGCCTGATTGGCACGCTGATCGGCCGACATGGTCTGCAGTTCGTTTTTCACTGTCATATCGTCGTCGGTCGACAGGTCGAACGTGAGGTTCATGTTGTCGAGCGTCTGCGTTATTTCGAGTATCACATCGAAGTCGACCAGACGGGAGTTCTGCCCGGTTTCGGTGACATTGGCACGTATCTGGTCTACCGCCTGAATATTGAGAGTCGGATTGAGTATGTCGCCGTTGAACGCCACATAACTGCCACGTACGAATTTGAAGTTTTTCTGCGACATCAGAGGGGGTGAGTAACGCACAAAACCGGAATTAATGTTGTATCGCCCCGTGAGACGCATATCGGCAAATGGCGACATACTGAAAGTAAGATTGCCGGAACCTGCAATCTGGGCTTTGTCTTGTGCGTTGGTCGCCGAGAGGTCGGCATTGATAGTCGTTCCTTCCTGTATATTAAGACGGGCATTAAGCAACATCGCCATGCCTGTATCGGCTACAGAATCGGCCTGGGCTACCGCCGTAGAGTCGGAGAACTGCACAAACTTCACGACATCGGCAGAACCGGTAAGCGACGGGATATCGGCTGTAGAAGCACCTACTACGTAGGTAAGATTTGAACCAGACAGCAGACTCAAATCTGCATTGACGCGGAGCAACTTCATATTTCCCTTGACGGTAGCGTCAAGATTTATAAACGCCTTGCCATAAAGATCCTGGCCTCGCTTGCGTTCAGATTTCAGAATCTGCATGTCGGAAGCCTTGAATCCAAGATCGATCGATGGATTTGAAAACGAGTTTAAATCTACGGTACCGTTGATTGCCAACGGATTATTATTGGCACCAAGAATTGAAAATCCAGTAAAATCTACAATACCTGAATCCACACGTATCGGATCGGGAGAGAACTCAAAACGAGTACCGAGCATACCAACTATCACTCCTGCTGAATCGAAGTTCAGATAACCGTCGAGACGTGGCGTAGAGAATGTCCCAGAGGCTTTCATATCACCATCGAGCCAGCCATGTAGCGTAGCTGTACCGCGCGGCAGGAATGGATTGGCGATAGCGAGCGGGAAACGATTGAGACCGACACTCAACTGTAGCGGAGTGCGGGCTGTTGAATCGTTGAGCGCGCCGCTGGCGGTTAATACACGGGTCGAATCTACATCAAGACCAAGCGATGCGGATACGACCTTGTCGGCGTTGGTCGACAAGTCGAGTGCAAGATCGAATGTACCTACCCGCGACTTACCATAGGTGAAATCGGCGAGCTGCAATGTACCGTGACCCCCAATTGTACGTGCCGATGGATTATAACGCAGTCGAATATCCGCTCCGGCTTCACCATTTACAGGTGGAGCGAACGGCGACACCGAGATCCAGTCGGCAAGACGTATGTTGGCCGCAGCAATGCGCACCTCTTCAGCAACTCCGGTCGTATCGGCGACCATTCGGTCGGTGAGGATATGCAGGTACGACGGACCGTCGCTCAACTGCAGGTCGGCATCGATAAGCTGCGACTTGCCGTCGTAAATAATATAGTTGTCGGGATTGAGAGTCCAGGTAGAATAATTTATAATAGGATTTTCGGGCAACAATCTGAACTGCAACACTGAATCATGGGCCATAATATCAAACCCGAGGCGATAGCCGGTCCGCGACGAAATATCTTTCTGGTCGAGCATGAGCGACATCTGACGCGGAGTAAGCACACCATCGGCGCGCACGGTGGCAAACTGATCAAACGTACCGGGACGGTTATACATTCCGCCGCCTATAAGCATGGAATCACCCCGCTGACTCAATGTAAACGCAACAGAATCTATACGCTGGCGTGTAAGCTGCAATCCGTTGGCCCACGCTATGGCATGGACAGCAGAGTCGTTGGCTATATTGAACCGGAAACGCCGGAAATTAATATCAGACTGCTGTACGCCGCTACCGACCAACGAATTTGCGCCCCCCGACAGCGTCAGGTCGAACTTCGGCATAAGTCGTTGCAGCGAATCAAACTCTATACACCTATGCGCCAAACCACTGTTAAGCAGCATCGTGGCAGAGTCGAGGCGGGCAAGTGTTGCCGTAAGTCCCGAACGAGCCACCAGCCGGGCATCAAAATCGCCGTTGACTATACCGGCACTAACCAGCGAGTCGCTGGCATCGACATCAAGGCTTATGAGCGATGTGGCCAATTTCATATCACCGACACTCCAGTTCAGTTTTGAAATATCTAAATGTCCGCGATAGAGCTGTGCGGCGGGATTGAGCGTAAGGTTTCCACCCAAACCCATTGAACCCGACAATGGCGAAGCGCTTAATCCGAGCGCCTGCATATCGAGATTACGCACAGTCCCTGATACAGTTGTGTGCCAGGTGTCAGACTCAACTCGTCCCGACAGCGTCACATTAAGATCCGCATCCGGATTAGTCGATGAAATATCAGCCAGTATGCGACACGAATCGAGCGATGCCCGCGCATTGATATCGCGCAATATACGGTTGTTTATCGACAAAGATCCCAAAGCTACATCTGCGCTTACCTTTGTCCGGGGTGATGTAAAATCGAGTCCGCGACCTTCGACATTAGCCGTAGCTGAAACACTACCGATTCCGGATGTAGGCAAAAAGGCGTTGACCGGGAAGTCGGCGGCGTTGAGATTCAGACGATAGGCAGGTACACGACCGTTCCAACGGGCATCAAGAGCCACTCTACCGGCTCCGGTGGTGGCTGTAAGATCGCCGTCGATCACTCCTCCACGCATTTTAACGTCACCGCGGAGTGTCATCGGGGGCAACTCTACACCTGGGCCAAGCACACTGCGTACTAACTTCGACTTCAATAGCGGAGTATCGTTGACGCGACCGGATATAGAAATATCGCCGTCGAGATTGTCTGTTACCGGCAATCCGGCTACATCTCCCGCGGCTTCGACACCGAAATACCCTGGAAGCGACAACGATATGGTCTCGATATTAAGATTTCCCACCGTTCCATCAGCCATCACCACAGCCATTATGTCGCGATGAGGCGGCAGCTGATTTATCACTGAAGTAAGCGACGGCATCGCTGTTTTGATATCCGGCAGACCGATTCTTGCCGTAGCGGCAACAGATAGCGGCAGCGACGGGTCGGCAGCCAGATCTCCTACCCCGAGCTTGGCATCGAGTGTGAGATCGGAAAAATAAGTAGCGATACGGAATGAGTCGGCATGCATGGCTGTAGAGTCCATGGCAAAGCGGCCGGCAGCCGTAAGGTGCAGACCCGACCGTTCATTGGCCGACAGGTGTTTGAGCGGCACTGTAAGCGTTGTGGCACGATTGTAGAATGAATCTACCTCGATATCTACGCCCGACACTTCTATCCACTCCATATCGAGGCCGGGCTGCGGCACGTGTCCTCGCACGCCATAGACTGCATTTCGGGCTGAAAGCGATATATGATCGGCAGTAATCGTCCATGGAAGAGATACGTTGACCGTATCAGCGGGTGAGGCGACTGGGGCTACTGCCACGGCATATTGTGGCAACAAATATGTCGCGGCAACACTGTCGATCGACAGCCAGTGAGCATCAACGGTCTGGCGGCCAAGGTCTATCGCCCCCCGGTCAAGACCGGCATTACCGATCACGACTCCCAGCGAATCGATAGTAGGCATCATCGTCATGGCGAAGTCAATATTGTTCAGCACCAGCCTGTCTGCGTTGATTTTAAGCGGCGACGACGCGGAAGCCGAATCAGGAGGTGTAGCCACAGTGTCAGGATTTATAATCATGCGTACTCTGGCATCGCTTAATTCCGCCTCACTGATATCCAATGTCGACGACACGATATGAAACGTCGACGGATCGAGCCGCAGACGTCCTACATCGGCCTTCAGCCACATTGACGAATCGGGGTGACCGGTCTTAAACAACACATCATCGATTTCGGCGCGGGCACACACTCGAAGTGCCAGCAACGGCAACGCCTCGACAGTAAACCGCAGCTGTCCGACATGAGCCATCGTGTCAGATGGAGCCGTAAGCACATCGACATCCATAGCCTCCAGGGTAAGAGGCCACCGCAGACGCAGGTGGTCGTACGACACCGTGAGTCCGTCGGCAGAGTCATTGACCTTACCGACAACGAAACCGAACAGCGCGTCTTGCAACGGCGGAATATATAGTGCCAGAGGCAATACTAAAACCGCCACAACCAGCCACATGACCGTTTTTACAAACCTGCGCAGAAATGTGTTCTTAATCCAGTGTCCCACGTTATAATAGTTGTTACACAATATTAACATAAAGTTAGTGAATTTTGTTTCAGACACCACCTATCATTTGTGTAAAAATTTCATCACCATCTAAAAATTGCCCTCACCATACGCGACACAGTGAAATTTATCTCAAATAATTTGCAAGAATCATACACAACCATTAAATTTGCAACACAAAACGACAAGGGGTATTAGCTCATCTGGCTAGAGCGCGACACTGGCAGTGTCGAGGTGAGCGGTTCGAGTCCGCTATACTCCACATGCAAGCGAATCTGGAGCAAAATCCCGGTTCGCTTGTTTTATATATATAAAATACATATCTTTGCCTTTATGAAGCTGATTGAGATGAATATGGATAAGATCATAGCCTTGTGCAAGAAGTACAAGGTTGCCAAATTGTGGGTATTCGGCTCAATCCTTACCGACCGCTTCAACGACAACAGCGACGTAGACTTCTCTGTGACTTTCGACAAAAAAAACATCCCGCTTCTTGAGTATGCCGACAACTACCTCAATTTTCTCGACGAGCTTAAAAGTATTTTGTTGAGGGAAGTCGATTTAGTTACAGAAGATTCTTTAAGTAATCCATATTTTATCAAAAGCCTGAATTCTACAAAGCAACTAATCTATGGATAGACTTACGAAATATCTATACGATGTACTTCAATCATGTCAGGAGATTGAAGAGGAGACAGATCTGCGCGGTAGAAATTTTGACACTTTCTGCAACGACAGAGTCTATAGGAAATTTGTTGAGCGCAACTTTGAAATCATAGGAGAAGCGATGAACAGAGTCCTTAAACTGAAACCTGATATTGAAATATCTTCTGCCCGTAAAATTGTAAACACAAGGAATTTAGTCATTCATAGTTATGACAGCCTTGACAAAGAAATTTTATGGGGCATTGTGATAAAATATCTTCCTATACTTGTACAAGAGATAAAGACATTGCTAAAGCCAGGCAACTGTACCGACTTCCCGCAGTAAGTTTTATAATTTGTCAGCACACTCCGCCGGGCAAGCGAATCCGGAGCAAAAATAGATGCAACCTTACACCAGCTTTTTGTAAAATTTGATCCGTTTGGACAGGTGTCCTATCGAAAGTACTACCATTATAAATCCCAATTTGCCATGAAGCCCTCCGACCGGCGTATGCAACATCGTCTGCGTCCAATGAATCATGGCGACGATTCCGGTTATCATTGTGACGACCGACATCCACCACAGCATACGTGTTACCGGACTTTTTTGCTTATGAAATTTTGCAAACCAGTTTGTACGCCCAAAATGTAAGAATATATGATATGCTACGGCATACATCATTATTAATCCGATAGCGATATGAATCCACACAGAGATCTGTCCGCTACAATGCGTGGCTTCAAGTTGAATACCTGAAATCAGCATTGCAACCACAAGCACGGGCAGGCAACAGTTGCATATTTTAAGTTTTACGATCTTCTTCATATTGAGAACAGTCCTTTTTGGTTGAGAACGACATGTCTTGCCAAGGATTCGCATACAAAAATACGCAAATTTATTTAAATCATTATCCAACGGCATATCTCAAAAGACACCTGATATCGCTAAAAGCAACGGGTTTGACGGCACAACATAATGCCAGCCAAACCCGCTTTTCTATAGATATTTGAGCTATATATAACTATTCCATTCTTTTATACCAATCTTCCACACTCATGGTGTCTTCGGCAAGTCCAGTCTCACCGCCGTATTCCTCGTTGTGCTGCGAACGGTCGAGACCGATTTTCTCATTCCCAGCACTAACTCGCATCGGGATAATCTTATCAGTTAGCCAATAAAGTGCATAGCTCACTCCGAAAGTATATATAAATACTATGACGAGCACAATTACATGATTCCAGAAAAACTGTGTGCGCGATATCATTTCCGCATCTTGAGCGGCAAAGAAATCGTAGGCAAAAATTCCTGTGAGCATAGTGGCGACAATACCTCCGAGGCCGTGGGTCGGAAATACCTCAAGAGCGTCATCTATCATATGTCCGTATCCCTTCCACGAGCATGCCATATTGCAACATATTGTAATGATAAACGCAATGCATATACTCTGTCCTACACTTACCCATCCGGCCATCGGCGTAATAGCGACCAGTCCGACTACCGCACCGATAGCCGCGCCCATGGCCGAAGGCTTGTTGCCGCGAAGTCCGTCCATAGCTATCCATACTACCATCGCCGTTGCAGCCGCCGTATTTGTGTTCAGGAAAGCAGATATCGCGATCCCGTCGGCCGCCAAAGAAGATCCGCCGTTAAATCCGAACCAGCCTAACCAAAGAAGTCCGGCTCCAAGCAGCACAAATGGCACGTTGGCAGGCTTGGAATGGTCACGTGCCGTACGTTTCCCGAGAAAAAGTGCCCCTGCGAGAGCCGCAATACCCGACGCGGCATGAACTACGATACCTCCGGCGTAGTCGTGGACGTGCATCATACCGAAAAGTCCGTCGGGATGCCATGTACAGTGTGCCAACGGACAATATACCACAACAGTCCACAACACCATAAACAGGAGATAGCCGGCAAAATGGACTCTCTCGGCAAAAGAACCCGTAATCAACGATGGTGTGATAATCGCAAACTTCATCTGGAACAGAGCAAAAAGAGCCAACGGAATGGTAGTTGTGGCGATTCCTATCTGAGTCCATTCCGAATCAGGATCGGTGACGTTGGTTACGCCTACGTTATCAAACATAAAGAAAGTAGCCGGATCTCCGAATACATGCCATATATCCTGGCCAAAAGCAAGAGAAAAACCAAATATCACCCATACTACACTTACTACTCCCATGACGATGAAACTCTGCAACATTGTGGAGATGACATTTTTCACTCTCACCATACCCCCATAAAAAAAAGAGAGGCCTGGAGTCATCATCAGCACGAAGATTGTGGCGGTGATCATCCAGGCGATATTTGCGTAAAGGTGGGTGTTCTCAAGATTGAATATCCCTTCTTTCGGGGTGACAAGGCATCCGACGATGCTTACTCCCATCATAATGATGAATACAATGAGCCAGGCCCATTTCCTTTTTTTAACATGCAACATAAAGCAGAATTTTATAGTGAAACATAATTATAACATCTATAATAATGGAGATTTCGCCACCAAGCATATCGGATTAGTGAACACCTTAAATTCTTATAATACTTATCTACGTTTTCCTGCCGCAAAGTTAACACCTTTATTCAAATCAGCCAACAATCCCGTCATTTTTTCGCAACCAAAATTCAGCTTCCGGCTCCGGCCGATTCAATACCGTAGCTATCTGCACAAAGCCGTCACGACATCTCTCATATTCTCGGTAAATGAAATCGTACGCGATGCCGTTTCTTTGAGTCCATACGGATATTCGGAATTGAGCCGTATAAGAGTGGCTTTAGAGTTATGGAAAACTACCTGCTCGAAAGGATAGCGTATTATCGCCGGAGTGTTGAAACCTACGCCAAGCTCAAGCAGCACGACACGCCCATTGTCGGCATACCGCATCATGAACTCCTCATAACGCGCTGCGGCATCATGCCACTTATCATCCTCGACAAAAAATTGATTCTTACGCACATATACATCCATATTGCCCCCACACACAGGACAGACCGGGATATATGCCGAATCAACCGTAAGGTGGTGTGCATGTCTCAAAATATTCTCAACGGTATTTTTGTCGGGATATACTTTCGGATGACATCCCTCGGCACACTGCATCAAACCATAATCTCCTTGAACTTCAAAAATTTTTTCTTTATCGAAACCGGCCTTACCAAACTGGCCATCGACATTGGTGGTTATCACAAAGTAATTTTTTTGCTCCACAAGTTCCAACAATTCGCGATAAAGTGGAAACGCGCCTGGACGAAAACGTGCGTATTCAATATGGCGGGCCCAACGGGTCCAACGCTCCTCTTCTGTGGGAAAATCGTAAAAACTCGAGGAATACAGGTCGGGAAATCCGTATTTTTCTATATAGTCGGCAAACTCTTTCTTGAATTCTGGACCGGAATAGTCGAGCCCGGCAGCTGCCGATAGACCGGCCCCCGCACCAACGACCACGGCCTCGGCTTCATCGAGCTTTTGGCGCACCAGATGTATCTTTTCGTTAAAACTATTCATAACCCAACAACTCCTTATATAAAAAATAATCACTGTCTTTAAACACGTTGAATACAATAGCACGGAGTGAGGTGTCACGATGTGCCACCAGGTACTCCCGCACTGTTTCCACAGCTATTTCTGCCGCTTTATCCTGCGGAAAGTGAAACTCACCGGTAGAGATACAGCAGAATGCCATTGATTTCAGACCTTTTTCATCGGCAAGATGCAGACAGTTGCGATAGCAGTCGGCAAGCAATCTGCAATCTTCAACAGTAGGTTGCTCTCCATATACAATTGGTCCGACAGTATGGATGACCCATTTTGACGGCAGATTGTATCCGTGGGTAATCTTTGCTTTTCCGGTCGGTTCCTCATGCTTCTGTGCATGCATGATCGAAGCACATTCTTCACGCAACTGTATGCCTGCCGCAGAATGGATAGCGTTGTCTATACAGCGATGGAGCGGGATGAAACATCCGAGCAACTGCGAATTGGCGGCATTGACAATTGCATCAACCCGAAGTCGTGTAATATCACCCTGCCATAACCTAAGATGCGGATAAAGTGGTGAGACCGAAATTAAATCAAGTGGTACGACACCCTTTTCGCGCCGTTGCTGTGAAAGTTCATCATCCTGAAGTTCTAATATCTCGGTTGGTAATGGGGAAGGCATACGAACATTCATAAGTGAACGCAGCAGCTTGCGCTTGTCAGCTATAGATTCCGGAATAGCAAGATGAGAGTACTCATGACACTCGGCAAGGAGTGCCATGAGCAACTTATCAAGTCTTTCTTTTTCAGAAATCATAATGGATTAGTGTCGGAGGATTTGTACGTAAGTCGAAATAATCTGCCGATTCGGCCGGTAAACGCAAATACACGAGATCTTTATAAGTCTTATAAAGGTGAGGCAACACAGGATTTGTATCGAATATCTCGCGTTGCACCTCGTCGGGTACATCGAAATCGATCGTTCCGTTTATGCGGGCAAACTCCGCACCCTTCAGGTCGAGGATAGCAACCTGGGGATTGAGTTTCATCTGAGCGTATACCTCTTTGTAAGGAGACGTCGCGAAGTAGATCGAATTGTTTTCGGCATCAATTTTCATAATTTGAAAGATGCGCACGTGAGGCTTGCCGTCAACGGCAGTTGCAAAAGCGACCTCTTTATTTTTATGGAATACCTCCAGTAATTTCTCGTTCATAGCTTAATAACCTATAGTGAAACGTTCTTTGTGATGGGCTGGTACGGTAAGTTCATCTACCATAGCTTTGGCATAGTCCTCTACAGAGATAAAACTGTTACCATCCTTGTCAAAAATCATATCATCCTTTCCAAGCCGGTACACACCTGTACGCTTGCCCGGGCCTTTCGCCCCCATATCGCCAAGATTACCGGCCGGAGAGAAAAATATCCAGTCTATATCATTCTCATTCATCAAAGTATTGAGATAAAACTCACCGAGCGACTTGACTCCCGGAACCCATGCCTCGGGAAGTGTGCCTGTATCAATAAGACGCACACCGGGCCTGACAAAAAGTGTGCCGGCACCTCCTACAATCAGGATACGCTTAACTCCCGCTTGTTTGGCGGCATCAAGAATTTTTGGATAGTTGGTCAGTGTTTCCTCATAAATATTGGGATTAGCCCACCCGGGATTGTAGGCACTTATGACACTGTCAAAACCACGCAGGTCTTCCGTAAGCGTCTTTTCGTCAGAAACATCCACTTTCTTCACTGTGAGCGCTGGATTTTCAATAGTTATCTTTTCCGGATTGTTAACGAGGGCTTCTACCTCGTATCCTCGGTCGAGAAGTTCCCGAAGAATGGCAGACCCGACAAAACCACTTGCACCAATCAATGCTACTTTGTTGTTGTTCATAATAATATTTTTTTAATGTATTTATCTTAAATACCTCGAATTTAGCTAAATTGTTTATGGCCGATTTCCACTGATATTATTTTCAGTTAACTTACTTCAATGTTAGTAATATTGAGTTTCAAATATCTTTTTTCATCTCACCAACCACATGTTAACACTCTTTAACCATGCCGCAATTCAGCCATTGCATACTAAAAGATAAATTCTTACCTTTGTACAGTAATACTGAATATCATCACTATATGGAACGGCATTTCAATAAAAACGAATTATATCCGGATTGTCCGATACGTAATATTCTCAATCGTATCAGCGACAAGTGGACACTTCTTGTACTATACACGTTGAATGGACACGATTCAATGAGATTCAAAGACCTTTCTGCTGAACTTCAAGACATCTCACAGAAAATGCTTGTACTTACCCTCCGCACTCTTGAAACGGATGGTTTTATAGAACGACAAGTATTTGCAGAAGTTCCCCCAAGAGTAGAATACCGTCTTACCCAACGATCTCATTCCCTGTTTCCCATCATAAATCAGCTTATCCAGTGGGCCAAAGACCACATGGACGAAATTCTCTTCGACCGTACAAAGGCTTTAAACAAAACCTCAACAAAGATAACGGGCAACCCTATTTAGCAAGCTGCCGGCATCGTTATCCCAACACTTTAAGTCCGACAATCGAAAGAATAAGCGTCGTAAGAAAAAATATACGCCAGAATGTAGCAGGCTCATGGAAGAAAACAATCCCTACCACTACTGCTCCGACGGCACCGATGCCGGTCCAGACCGGATAGACTGTGCCTACCGGTAGTTTTTCAGCAGCTTTTGCCATAAGATACATGCTCAATGTAAGAGCTGCAAGGAATCCAATCCACCACATTGTCAGCTCATGACCAGTAGCAGTCTTGGTTTTGCCCAGACAAAATGTAAAGCCTACTTCCATCAGGCCGGCGAAAATAAGTATAATCCAGTTCATAATAACTATTATTTCAATAACTTTCTATCGTTATCACCACTTTCCAACACTCCCATCTGATGGATTGCGATTTGGTTGAGCTTGATAAGTCGATCGGGCTGGGGTAGTCCCTGCTCGATGAATACGGCATTTAAGCCTGCTTCTTTTTTAAACCCCTCGAATTCGAGGGGTTTAAAATCGGGGTTATATAGGCTTTCCCAAATACCAAGAAACTCAATAGTGTTACGATTACGCATCCAATTACCTATAACTGCAGTAGGATCATCGCTTTTATGACGTGCTAAATCGGTTATAGACACATAATCCTCTCCATCTACATTGATGATGGTTATATTCGTATTCTGAACAGTTATTTTTGCCATTTTGAGATAAGCGTTTGATTTCAAACACAAAATTACATAAAAAGCCAGACATATCAGTGTGTTAGCCAACTTTTCAGAGAGTATAAATCTAATGCTGATTCAGACTATTTTCAATTGTTTTTGCAAGATGTGTTTTTGTCGGACATTCGTACCGCTTTAATCCAAACTAAAACACCTTGTAAGGCCCCCGTGCCCCGATTTATTATGACAAACAGAATTTTTATTTATGGAAAGTTTCGTACCTTTACTGTTGATTAAACAACCGCAAAGAATGTCAGGAATATGAGTACTTCGTTTTTTTTATTGATGGGCATACTTGCTATCATTTCTGCTATCAATATGCTCTCGGCTAAAGCACAAAAGAAGTCAAAGGCTCGAACTTTTGGAGTTTGGTTTAATGGTTCAGCGCTGGCATTAATTGTTGTCGCGATAATAATTTCGTTGCTGATCAGATAACGACCATATACCTACAGAAAGGCAGAGATTCTTGCCGAGCAAGCGCTTCGCGATAACGAACCCCAGGATTCTCACTCCTTTTCCTATGCAAAAGAGCCACAAATCAATGATTTGCAGCTCTTTTTTTGTGCGGAAAGGCAGGGATTCGAACCCTGGGTACCCGCAAGGGTACAACGGTTTTCGAGACCGCCCCGATCGACCACTCCGGCACCTTTCCAAGTGGATTCACGTCAACTTTGTGGCTACAAAGGTAGATATTTCTTTATAAATGTCCAAATTTTTCTTTTTACACGGTTAAATATCCGTTTCACTTGGATGTGGGCCTATGGCGAGAGCCAAAAAGTTGCATTTTTTTGCATATAAATGCAATTTATCATGGCCGTTTGATAAATTGTCAGTAAATTTGCAGTGAAAACCAACAACCCACAAAACATCATTATAATGAATAAACGACGAGCACGCCTCCAGGCTATAGTCGAAATACTGACCAACAACTGCGTAAGCAGTCAGGAAGAACTTGTACGCATCCTTGCCACCCGTGGCTACAAAGTCACACAAGCCACATTGTCGCGCGACCTTAAGACCCTGCGTACGACCAAGACGTCTACAGCCATGGGAGGATACAGATATATCGTACACACATCATCAGACACACCTATCGACGAGATCTGGGAGAATGTGCCGTCGACAGCGCGCATGGAGCGTCATCCGGCTGTATTGTCGATAAACCGTTCGGGAAATATTCTGGTCATAAAGACACGCACAGGATATGCTGCCGGACTGGCCTACGATATCGACCAGCTTGAGACTCCGATGTTGCTCGGTACTATCTCGGGCGCTGATACCGTAATCGCAATTCTCAACGACCAGTATCCGCTTCCTAAGATATTTTATTTCTTCCAGGACTTTTTCCCCGATGAAGTACTTGCCAAAGCGAGCTACCAGTTTGATGTCATTGACACATATCTGAATACAGAGAATGCGACTGATGATGATAAAGAATAAAAATTATCAGACAAAAAAATGATAGAACCAGACAAGATTGAAGTGATTGTAGCCGGACGTGAACATGTCGGCTACGTGGACGAAATTCTTGACACCATAAACCGCGCGGCAAAAGTGCGCGGAACGGGTATTGCCAAACGTTCGCCCGACTATGTGCGACAAAAAATGCTTGAAAACAAGGCTGTCATCGCTCTCTACAATGGCGACGAGTTTGCCGGATTCAGCTATATCGAGTCGTGGAGCAACAAAGAGTTTGTAGCCAACAGCGGACTTATCGTAGCCGATAAATTCCGCGGAATCGGACTGGCTACACGCATTAAAAGCCGTATATTCAGACTTTCACGTGAAATGTTTCCACAAGCAAAAATATTCTCACTGACAACTGGTGCGGCCGTAATGAAAATGAATTTTGAACTGGGCTACAGGCCGGTGACTTTTGACCAACTGACAACGGATCCCGCATTCTGGCGAGGATGTGAGTCGTGTGTCAATTTTGATATTCTACAGCGCAATGGCGGTCATAAATGCCTTTGTACAGGTCTGTTGTACGACCCGGCAGAAGTGCAGTATCACCGTCATGAACCACCTATCGACAAGGTGGAATAATAGTAAGACTCACCTCAACATATCAATATTCTACAACGAAATCAACTACTATGTCAACAGAGAATAACAGAAAAAAAGTAGTACTGGCCTTCAGCGGCGGTCTCGATACATCATTTGCAGTAAAATATCTGTCGGAAGACTGCGGTTACGATGTCTATACTGCTATAGCCAACACCGGCGGTTTCTCGGAAGAAGAACTTAAAGCCATCGAAAAGCGTGCGCTCGATCTTGGCGCAAAGGCCCACGCCACACTCGACATCACACAGGAGTACTACGAAAAGTCGATAAAATACATGATCTTTGGCAACGTGCTCCGCAACGGTACATATCCTATTTCAGTAAGTTCGGAGCGTACATTCCAGGCTATAGCCATCATCGAATATGCCAAGAAGATCGGAGCCGACTGTGTTGCCCACGGCTCGACCTCGGCTGGTAACGACCAGGTGCGCTTTGACCTGACATTCCAGATTATAGCACCTGAAATCGAGATTATCACCCCTACCCGCGACATGAACCTCACCCGCGAGTATGAAATCAATTATCTGAAGGAGCATGGCTATGTCGCCGACTTCAAGAAGATGGAATACTCAATCAACAAAGGATTGTGGGGCACCTCGGTAGGTGGCAAAGAAACTCTTCACTCCGACCAGACACTGCCAGAGGAAGCATATCCGACCCACGTTACCGCAACAGCCGATTCTCAACTTACCATCGACTTTACCGACGGTGAAATTTCGGCTGTAAACGGCGAGGAATACAGCGACAAAGTCAAGGCTATCCAGAAGATAGAAGAACTCGTAGCTCCATATGCTCTGGGACGCGACATGCATGTAGGCGACACGATCATCGGCATTAAAGGGCGCGTAGGATTTGAAGCCGGAGCACCGATGGTGATTCTGGCCGCCCACAAGATGCTTGAGAAACATACTCTGACAAAGTGGCAGCAGTACTGGAAAGACCAGGTTGCCAACTGGTATGGCATGTTCCTCCACGAAGCCCAGTATCTCGACCCCGTGATGCGCGACATCGAGGCTTTCCTTGAAAGCTCACAACGAAATGTAACCGGCCGCGTCATCATCGACCTGAAACCTTATCGTTTCATAACTGTAGGCGTTCAGAGTCCCTACGACCTTATGAAGAGCGTATTTGGCGAATACGGCGAAGTGTCGAAAGGTTGGACTGCAGACGATATCAAGGGCTTTACCCGTATTCTCGGCAACCAGATGAAGATATATTATGCCGTACAGGAACGCAACGGCAAAAACCGCGAAGCATAACACCCGACATTCATGATAAAAGCAGGAATAATAGGTGGTGCCGGCTATACAGCCGGTGAACTGATACGACTCCTTATCAACCACCCCGATGTGGAAATTAAGTGGATACATTCATCATCAAACGCCGGCAACCCTGTCACATCTGTTCACAAGGGCCTTGTAGGCGAACTTACAATGAATTTCACTGATGAGACCCCGCTCGACACTATCGACGTACTGTTTTTCTGTACACCCCACGGTGAGAGCCGTCGTTTCATGGAGTCACACGAAGTGCCCGCCGATCTTAAGATTGTCGACCTGGCCCAGGACTACCGTATTGCCGGTGACGACCACGACTTCATCTATGGCTTGCCAGAACTCAACCGCAAAGCTGTAGTGCGCGGAGGCATGCGTGTCGCCAATCCCGGATGCTTCGCTACCGCCATTCAGCTCGGACTGCTCCCGCTGGCCAAGAATCTACTACTCAACTCGCCGATACACATCACTGCTATCACCGGTTCTACCGGTGCCGGAGTCAAACCCTCGGCTACCAGCCACTATTCATGGCGCAACGACAATGTATCGATCTACAAGCCTTTCCGCCACCAGCATCTGGCCGAGATAAGACAATCGCTCGAAACTCTGCAACGCAGTTTCAACGCTCCGATTAATTTCATTCCGGTGCGCGGATGTTTCTCCCGAGGTATCATGGCTATCATGTACACCGATTGTCCGGTGTCGCTCGACGAGGTAAAACGCCTGTACGAAGACTATTATTCCGACCACAATTTCACGTTCATCTCCGACACCCCGGTCGACCTTAAAGATGTAGTCAACACCAACAAATGTCTGATACATCTGGAAAAAGTTGACGACAAGTTACTGATTACCACCGTCATCGACAATCTATTGAAGGGTGCTTCAGGCACAGCCGTACACAACATGAATCTGCTTTTCGGTCTGCACGAACGTACAGGTCTGCAACTCAAACCATCAGCATTCTAATCCACAATGAACTTATTTGACGTATATCCTCTCTTCGATATAGAAATAGTACGCGGCCTCGGATGTCGCGTATACGACAATCACAACACCGAATACCTTGATCTCTACGGCGGACATGCCGTAGTATCGGTGGGACACTGCCACCCACGTATAGTCGAGGCCATAGCCGATCAGTCGTCAAAACTGATGTTCTACTCCAATTCTGTAGTCAACCCGCTTCAGATCAAGCTGGCAAAGCGTCTTGGCGAAGTGAGTGGCTATGAAGATTATTCGCTGTTTCTGGTCAATTCAGGAGCCGAAGCAAATGAAAATGCGCTGAAACTGGCTTCGTTTCATACCGGACGCTCGCGCATAGTAGCTTTCGGAAAAGCCTTTCACGGTCGCACATCGGCAGCAGTTGAGGCAACCGATAATCCTGCTATTTCGGCGCCGATCAACACCAACAATCATGTCACCTTCATTCCGCTTGACGATGCCGACGCTCTTGACCGCGAACTGAAGAAAAACGACGTTGCCGCCGTCATCATCGAAGGTATACAGGGCGTGGGCGGCATCCATATCCCGTCGTCCGACTTTCTGCGTGTAACCCGCGAACTATGCGACCGCTATGGTACAATGCTTATTCTCGACGAGATACAATCGGGCTATGGCCGTTCCGGTCGATTCTTTGCACATCAGTACTCCGGAATCCGTCCCGACCTCATCACCGTAGCCAAAGGTATTGCCAACGGGTTTCCGATGGGAGGAGTGCTCATATCTCCGAAATTTACGCCTAAATACGGTCAACTCGGCACTACATTCGGCGGAAATCACCTTGCATGTGCCACTGCGCTGGCTGTGCTTGACGTGATAGAATCTCAACAGCTTGTAGCAAATGCCGCTACAGTGGGCCAGTACCTCATAGAAGGTCTGCGGAGTATGCCCGGAATCAAAGAGGTGCGCGGCGTAGGTCTGATGATCGGTATTGAAATGGACTATCCGGTAAAAGAACTGCGACAGCGTCTCATAAAAGAAGAGCATGTATTCACCGGCGCCGCTTCGACCAACATTATACGCCTGCTTCCCCCGCTCACACTCGGAATGGCCGAGGCCGACGAATTCCTGACAAAGTTCAAAAAACTGCTGGTCAATGAGTAAAATTGCCATAATAGGAGCCGGAAACATGGGCGGCGCAATATCCGGCCGCCTCCATACCTCCGGAAACGAAATCACTGTCACAGCCGCTCATGAGTCAACGCTTGAACGGCTGCGGCAAAATTGTACCGGTATTAAAACCACTACCGACAATCGCTCTGCAGTCAACAATGCCGATATCGTCATACTGGCCGTGAAACCATGGCTCATTGACACGGTAATATCGGAAATACGGTCGTCGTTGCCGCAGAAGTGTATTGTAATGTCGGTCGCGGCTACAGTTACGCTCGAAGACCTGACACACATGCTCGACCGCGACGATATCGCTGTATACCGCGCCATTCCCAACACTCCGGTGGCAATAGGCAAAGGGGTTACTTTCATATGCACCGCCGACGAAAATCCATACAATCTTGAAGCGGTAAAGACCGCGATGGAGCCACTGGGAGCCGTACATGTAGTTGACGAAGGTCATCTGGACGCTGCTATGGCAGTATCGTCGTGCGGCGTGGCCTACATTTTGCGCTACATCCGTGCTACCATGGAAGGTGCCATACAGCTTGGTCTTAAACCCGATCAGGCGTTGCAATGGGCTGCAGAAACGATAGCCGGCACCGCGGCCATGCTGCTTGAAAGCAACGAACACCCGGAGGGTGCGATTGACCGTGTAACCACACCGGGCGGACTGACCATACGCGGCCTCAACGCAATGGAAGCCAACGGCTTCTCAAATGCAGTGATAAAAGGATTATTAGCCTCACTCCCCAACCAATGAACAAGGTACTTCTGATAGGAAATGTAGGACGCGATCCTGAAGTGCGCTATGTCGACAAGACCCCCGTGGCGACATTTTCGCTTGCCACCACCGACACTCCTCAAGCATCCTCCACCGATATGCAGCCTGTCACCGAGTGGCACCGTATATTCATGTGGGGCCCGGCAGCCGAATTTGCTGAAAAGTATATCCGGAAAGGATCGCGCCTGTTTGTCGAGGGGCGGCTACGTACACGCACATGGGAAGACCGCAATACCATAAAGCGGTCGGTAACTGAAATTCTTGTAGATCAGTTCGAAATACTTGCAGCACCGAAATCGTGAACAACCTACAGCCTGAACCGGCACAACCCGACGAACCACAGCCACGGCTGTGGACGGCCGACTATACGCGTATTTGGATCGGCAACTTCTTTTTATTTTTCTCCTTCCACATGATATTGCCGCTGTTGCCGCTCTATCTTGCCGAAACGTTTCACGCCGACAAGCAGATGATCGGTCTAACCTTGTCGGGCTATGTCATCACGACTCTTGTAGTCAGATTTTTCAGCGGCTATATGGTCGATAGTTTTCCACGGAAACAGATGCTCATAATATGTTACGCTCTGTTTTCCGCGATCTTCGGACTATATCTTGTAGCAGGCTCCCTGTCGGTATTCGCCGTATTGCGCACAATACACGGTGCCCCTTTCGGCGCCACCACCGTTTCGTCGTCGACAGTAGCCATCGACGTCCTTCATCCCAAACGCCGAGCCGAGGGTATCGGATACTACGGCTTGAGCAACAATCTTGCCGTGGCACTCGCACCGATGACAGCCATCTTCGTCTACCACTACTTCAATTCATTTGAGCTACTGTTTGTCCTGTCGCTCCTGTCAGCCATCGCCGGAGTAATTATTGACGCCGGTATCACTACACGCCGCCGAGCGCTCAAACCCCGTGTGCGTCAACCGATATCGTTCGACAGATTTTTCCTTGTCGACGCATGGAGCCAGTCGTTGGCCGAAGCTCTTATAGCCATCGCGTACGGAATCCTCACTACATACCTCGCTATATATTCGCATCAGATACTTGGCAAATCCGACTCTATAGGTCTGTTCTTCTTCATATTTGCCGTAGGACTGATTCTATCGCGTCTCGTCGGGAGTCGTACACTACGCCGTGGCCGTATCACAGAGAACGCCACTCACGGCCTGTTGCTGACCGTAGCCGGATATCTGTTGTTCGTGCTCGTACACAATGATTTCGGATATTACGGCGCAGCTTTTATCATCGGCCTCGGCAACGGACATGTATATCCGGCGTTGCAGACGATGTTTATAAATCTTGCCCCCAACTCTATGCGTGGCACGGCAAACTCGTCATATCTGGTATCGTTTGATGTCGGAATGGGAGCGGGAATGATAATAGGCGGATTCGTAGCCGAGCATCTGGGCTATGAAGAAGCATTCTGGACTGCAGCAGCCGTCGATATTGCCGGAACGCTACTCTTTATGCTTGATTCCAGCCGCCGCTACCACCGCCATCTCCAACGACGTTAGTGGTCGGGGATTAGATTGAGTGATAATGTAGCCGCGGAGGCAAGATGCTGCAACTGTTTGTGCGCCCGGGCAATCAAAGACTGGTAGAACGCCGATGCTGCCGGATCAGCCGACAACAGCTGCCACAGTTCTCGTGCAAGTTTTATTGCGGAGATAGCCTGAAGCGAAACATCCGACAATCCGGCTTCTCGTCCGACCTCCAGAATGAACTCGTGCGACATTATGACATTTCCAGAATGTGTGTCGAGATTTCCGGCCGCGAGCTTGACGAGTTTTCCGATCATTATTCCCACAACTATATTCTGCACTCCGGCTTCCGCAGCGACCTGTACTGCCTCTCCGATAAGGTTGCCATAATGTATAAACGCTACCGACGGTAACTGTGGCCACGATGCTTTCATAGCTCTTTCGCTTCTGGCACCTGAATTGAGCACCAACGTATCGCAGCCTGACGCTACGGCTACAGATATCTGCCTACGAAGTGATTCAACGAAAGCATCATTGGAAAACGGCCGAACGACGCCTGACGTTCCGATAATAGATATACCACCACTTACACCGAGGCGAGGATTGAATGTCCGCGCAGCTATCTCCCGTCCGCGTGGCACACTGACCGTAACCTCAACCGCCTTATCAGGTAACACGGCCTGTACCTGCTCCCGTATCATAGCGCACGGCACACTGTTTATCGCCGCATCACCCACTTTGATACCAAGTCCGGGCAAAGTCGCGCGCCCGACCCCTTCACCGCCATTAACCGTCACGCCCGGAGCTGCATCTACGACAGCTACATCAGCAACAATTTCCAAGCCAGTTGTGACATCCGGATCATCCCCACCATCCTTGACAACAATAGATCGGGCATGCCAATCGTCAATACGCTCATATCTATACACCGGCACATCTACAGGTTCGCCCGAAGGTAAAATCACAGGTACGGAGTCGATAGAATCATCTCCGGCCAGTAGACGAGAGGCTGCAACCGCAGCAGCTGTGGCACATGTGCCCGTAGTGAGACCTATATTAAATTTGAAAAATCCGGGCAACAGCCTTTGCACTGCCAGCCGCAACCCGATAGGGCCGTAGACAACCTCGGCATAACCATCGGGCAACGGCGGACGGCGCACAACATAGACTCGGATTCCACGATCCAATGCCGCCTGGAGTTTTAATTCAAATCCACCTGAATGGCCCGACTCCTTGGTGATTACCCCATCGGGCATCAAGCGGTCGAGCAAAACGGGGGTATCAGCTTCAGAGCCTGTATAGTAGCACAATTTCGATAGCGGAAAACCGCTTGCAACAGCTTCCTGCCTCGATTCCTCGCGGTTGAGAATTCTGAAATATGTATCCGGATGTGAATTCCACCATCGCTTCAGTCGGCTTATAGTACGCACACCCGACAAGGCCAGCAGACGCTTCACTCCGTCGGCTTCCATAGCGAGAATCGCCTCATCATAGCTGTCGCAATAGACCGCCCTGCCATCCGAATATACATCGGGGCGGTCAAACCTGACTACCGGCACTCCGGCCAATGCACCCCCGGCAACAGCCATACGGTGAGCCTCAACAGCAAACGGATGAGCGGCATCTACAATCAGCCCCGGGGCGATATTCGGAATATCATCAGGGCACAAGGCTCCCGAAATCACAGTGCCGTGGTGTATATCAACCTGTTGCAGGCCGGAGAGAGTGGAATATAGAAACGGCTTTCCGGCCTCATCAAGTACAGACGCAGCCAGTCGCCCTTCGGTAGTTCCTCCTATCACCAGCACTTTTTGATTCATGGACGGAAAAGATGTGAAAAACCTGAATCGTAGAGTTTTGACAGCCCCTGACGATTGTCAATGGCATCACCTACAACAATGAGCGTCGTAAGTTTCAATCCGTTGTCGCGTACGAGCGATGTCAGTTCACTCAATTGCCCACGGAATATACGCTGCTGCGGCCATGTAAGTTTATAACATACGGCAACCGGCGTCGACGGAGGATAAGAAGTAAGCAACTCGGACTGAAGATGTTCCACAAGATCGGCCGAGAGATATATGCACATCGTCGACTGCGAACGCGCGAGTTCGGAAATACGCTCACGCGACGGCACAGGAGTACGCCCCTCGTCGCGGGTAAGAATTATCGATTGTACGCGTTCGGGAATCGTAAACTGCGACCGCAATTCAGCGGCAGCCGCCTGAAAAGCACTGATACCCGGAGTAATATGATAACTCATGCCATAACGGTCAAAAAGGGCCATCTGCTCCTGAATAGCCCCATAGATACATGGATCGCCTGTGTGCAACCTCACCACCAGACAACCACGGTCGTAAAACTCCTTCATCAGCGCGAACTGCTCGTCGAGCGACATTGATGCAGACGAACGCACTACGGCCCCCTCACGGGCACATTCCGTCAGAGCTACCGGCACAAGAGATCCGGCATAGAGAATAAGGTCGGCATTCTGCAGGAATTCCCGGCCACGCACCGACACCAGCTTCGGGTCTCCGGGTCCGGCTCCGACAATTTCTATGTGGCCATGGCGCGATGCGACCGCGAAGGTATATGTTAACCGTTTCTGCTTCTCTATCAAAAGCGATGATGCCATGGCACCTTTCATGGCACACGCTTCGGCAACACCGGCCACACCGGTCACTTCCAGAGGCTTTTCCGACGGATTCGGCACTTCAATACCCTGCAGTTCGGCGGCAGTATAGATACGCGGAACATCCACACCATAGTGGCGACAAAGATGCGATACGAGTTTCTCATCGCGCTTTATATCAATAGTTGCTACCGCCCCTATCGAAAGCGGCGAAAGTGCGTAGTCGGAAGAAAGTGTCCGGTCGATTTCCTCCGCCACCCCGTCGGGCGCAGCATCGCGCCGACACCCGATACCGATAGTGAGTACCGGAGGCCTGAAATAAATCACTTCAGGCACAGCGGTATCAAGAATGCGCGGAGTCACCGCAATCAGGAGCTGTGTCCCCGCGGGAATATTGTCGGCAGAAGCGCACAACACCACGTGGGGCGGAAGGGTAGCCCGCAATTCGCGACTTCCCTCATCGTTACACTCAAGAATAAGAGCACACGGTACGCCATCGACAAAATGTGCTATAGCACGGTTGAGACTCTCGCGGTCTGCATCGACTTTCCAGCCATACTGACGCTCAAACATATCGAGCGCCCATAGACCGTCGCTATCGCTCTGTGTCGTTATGACAGGGTGAGCTCCGATTATAGCTGCAACACGTCGAGTCAGACGGTTGGCTCCCCCTATGTGTCCAGACATGACCGACACTGCATATCGGCCGCCAGAATCCACACAGACCACAGCCGGATCTGTATACTTGTCATTGACCAACGGAGCAACCGTGCGGACACAAATACCCATGGCCGATATAAAAATGATGGCTTCGGCCGATTTCAACTGCTTGTCGTCGACAGATGCGTATGATACGGCTACTGCCTGCTCGAGCTGTGAGACCAGCAGATCGGCAATACGGCTCCCACGGCTGTTTACATAGACTATAAGATGTTTCATTTGCATGCTCTTACGATTGAAATAGGATTGTATGTATCGACCTGCACAGTCTCTTCCCGATCGACAGTGAGACCACAGGCGATTGCAGCATCACAAAAGGCAGCACGACTTTCATGTGATACAGAATTGAATACTATGACTCCGCCGACAGGTAGCAATAATGCCACCCTCGAAACGATATCGGCAATATGACCGCCATGACCTCCTATGAATACAGCATCAGGAACCGGCAACAGCGATATATCTTGCTGAAGGAAGTCTCCCATCACCACGTGGATACCCGGTACCCCCAGACGTCGGCAGTTTGTCTCTATTATATTCTCACATTCAGCACGCCGCTCAAACGCGACTACCGATAACGACGGAAACTGAAGTCTCGCTTCGATCGACACTGAACCGGTACAGAAGCCTATGTCCCACAGACACGTACGGTTATGCAGATCGAGTGCCGACAATGCGGCCAGACGCACAGTGCGCTTGGTTATCATTGCCGGACGTCCGGGCAGCCCCTCGAACATCTCATCGTCAATACCAAACGGCCGCAAACGGGTGCGTTTACGCAATAGTATCATGCAGTTGGGCTGTTGAAACTGTAGTTGAGCCACATTGTCGAGCGAATCCGACATGATGTGTTCAAGCGCCGGATTACCCAGATGCACTCCCACCATGGCGATATAATTGTCGTAGCCATAGCGAAGCATACGCCGAGCTATTACATCGGGGGTATGACGTCGGTCGGTAAGCACACCGATCATCTCACAGCCCTCGATCAGAGCTTCATCGAAACAAGGCCAGTCGCGCCCTGTAAGCGACACACTCTTCATGCCGGCATAAGGTAGATTGAACTTTCCGGCCAGAGTCTGCAACGAATTTAACCACTGATACACAACAATTTTTGCATTGACACACCGATTAACCACCGTAGCGGCAAAACCAAAGAAGAGCGGATCTCCCGAGGCAAAAACCACAATAGGGCCGTCGACAGCTTCTATAGCATTAAACACATCGTCGAGCGGGGCCTTTATCTCAATCCAAGGTTTTGATACATCGACAAGAGGAGCTACAAGCTCGCGGTGACGCAATCCACCGGCATAAGCCCTTGCACAATCGATAGCTCTGACCGCCCCGGCGGGTAGCCACGACGGAGTAGTATCAGGAATACCGATAACCGTAATTGTGCGTTTTTCAAACATCGCGTCCAGGTTTTAATTCTGCCGCATCGGGCCATGAAAGGATTGAATTTACCAGCGTGGCCGCAAGATTGCTGCCACCCTTGTTTCCCTCTATCACTATTTTTGGAATGTCGCCGAACGACTTTATCATATGCTTGCTCTCCAATACATTGACGAATCCTACAGGAGCAGCCACAACGCCAGCGGGAGATGCCTTGCCTACGGCAATAAGATGGCAAAGCTCCATCAGAGCCGTAGGAGCGTTACCGAATACGAACAGAGCATTCGGATCGTCGTCGACAGCAAGACGAATACCTGCCTGCGACCGGGTTATACCCATCATCGATGCCATCTCTGCTACACGCGGGTCGTTGAGATAACACTTTATCTCAATTCCGAGCCTCTGGGCCGCTGCGCGACGTATGCCGCTTGCCGCCATAGTGACATCGGTGACAATAGTCCGTATGCGTCCATCGGCCATAGCGCTGTATATCCGCTCTAATGTGTCCGGAGCTACATTGAGCAACTGCTCCATTTCAAAATCGGCCGTGGTATGTATCGCATGAAGCATAGGCCACAATACACCGTGCGGGCGATCGGTATCGGCCATTCGCGACATTATCGTGAGGAAACTGCGCTGCATAATCTCTGCCCCGGGTTTCTCACCGCCACGCGAGGTCTTTCCTTCGTAACCGCGTGGAGTAATCATCTTTCCATCGACCTGATATGTATCTGAATTACCGATAATCAGCACAGTGAACATGTCGACCGATTCCACATCGAGCGCGCCAAGAGTCGTGACGGCAACTGACTGGCCTTCACGTCCGGCATTGCGAACCACTCCCACCGGAGTCTCCGGACTGCGACGCGAAAGGAACAGCTCACGCAGACGCGGAAGCTGCCAGTAACGCTCATGACTACGCGGATTATATACCGCAGTGACAAAATCGCCATCGGCTGCAGCTATTATGCGTCGCTCTATCGTGGCCCATGGCGTCAAAAGGTCTGAAAGCGAAATAACACAGAAATCGTGGCTTACCGGCGCACCCAAAAGTGCTCCGGCCGCCTGAAATGCAGAAACGCCGGGTATCACCTTTACTTCAACACCGGGATAGCGTTCGGCACCCATACCTACTATCAGCGATGCCATACCGTAAATAGTGCTGTCTCCGGAGCTTATGATAGCCACACGCTTGCCTGCAACAGCATACTCAAATGCCTTTTCGGCTCGCTGTATCTCCTGCCTCATACCCGACTCCACCAATACCACATCTTGTGTAAGAATCGGTCGTACGAGGTCGAGATAAAGCCGATACCCTACAACCACATCACACAAAGCCAAAGTGTCGCGGGCTTGCGACGTCATCATGGATGGGTCACCGGGGCCGATACCTATCACGTATATGATTTTTTCTTCCATATATGTCAATTATATCATGATTGTCAAAATATAAATAGCGAGAATAAGGAGTATCATCAAAAGCGAAGCCCGTCGGTTTACCTTCACGGCCGTAATAACATCAGCGGTCGTAACCATACGGTCATTGCTACCTATATAGGGTTTGTCGACCGAGACTCCGAAATAATCATGCGGTCCGCCAAACCGACAGTCAAGGATAGCTGCCAAAGCTGCTTCGGGATAACCGGAATTGGGGCTGAGATGCGCACGCCCGTATTTCCATACAAAACGTATTAAGTCAAGTCTTCCGACTCCGATTAGCATCAGCAACGCCGTAAGGCGCGCCGGCAGATAGTTGGCGATATCGTCGATACGTGCAGCCCACGTTCCGAAGCGGCGGAAACGTTCATTACGGTAACCGATCATCGAGTCGAGGGTATTTACCATCTTATAGGCAAGCATACCTGGCACACCAAGCAGAGCAAGCCAGAACAGTGGCGCTATCACACCGTCGGAGAGATTTTCGGCCATCGTCTCAAGAGCGGCTGTACGCACCTCTTGATCAGACAGATTGGCTGTATCTCTACCCACAATACGAGCGACCTGATTGCGACCGGCAGCAAGACTGCGGTCGGCAGCCTTGAATACAGCCACCCCCTCACACTCAAGAGTGCGTAGAGCCAGACAATAAAATATCGCTACTGTGGCTACTGCAGCTACTGCCCATGGCCAGGGTGTCATCAATCGAATTATATACCAAGCGACAATATATACGGCAACGATAAGCGTCACCGCGAGTATGGCCCCTTTCGTGCGACGCATTCTGCCTCGGTTAAGCATTTTTTCGCCACGCGCTATAAGACGGCCGAATCCTACTACCGGATGTGGTAGCCACGAAGGATCGCCCAGCCAGCGGTCGAGTACAGAACCGGCCAACAATGGTATGATATGAGTTATTATTGCTGTAACCATTGGTCTATAGCACTGATGAGTAAATCATTTTCACTGTGACTCTGCACCGCTATACGAAAATGCGCGCCGGTCAACCCATAGAAGTTGGATGCATCGCGAATGAGCATACCATGGTTCTCTACAAGCCACTGTTTCAGCTCTGCAGCAGAACCATGCGGCAACCGTGCAAGTACAAAATTAGTCTCTGACGGACAGGTTTCTATACCGGCTTCTTCCAATCTTGCCGCCACACGCCTCTGTTCGGCAACCATCGACTCGGCATCCATATTAAATTCATCAGGATGGTCGAGAGCATACGTCACCGCTTCAATGGCAAGAGCATTGACCGACCACGGCATACGGCGCCGCTTAAGCCAGTCGATAATATCTGAATGCGCCACAGCATAGGAAATTCGCAATCCTGGTATATGATAACGCTTGGTCATCGAGTGTAGCACGATAAGATTGCACCTGACGGCGGCAGCGCGGTCGGATATACAATCGTGGACTACATAGTCCTCATATGCCTGATCTATGACAAAGAGTGTTTCGCGATGAGAATCAACAATCTGCAGTAACCTGTCGGCCGGAATAAACGCCCCGGTCGGATTACATGGATTGCATATCCAAACCACGTCGGTTTCGGGCAAAGAGTCAATCGAATCAATATGACTCACTTTATGACCATACATACGGGCAGCATCTCCATATTCACTAAACGACGGCGACACTACAACAGATCGTGAATCTTTGCACATCTGCGCTATGGAATAAATAGCATCCACCGCTCCGTTGGTGACAAGAATATTCTCTGTCTCTACACAGCACCCGCTTGCTATTCTACCGGAGAGGACGCCCGCATCCGGGTCTGGATAACTACAGATGAGCTGTATATGTCGCGCCAGATGCTCTTCAAGCCCGACGTGGCGCACGCCAGGTATATTGGTGGAAAAATTCACTTTAATTCGTGAGCCGAAACGATATGTGTCGTCACCATGACCGTGAATCATGCCTCACCCCCTTTCATTATCGCGTAAAGACGCTCGATGTCGATATGTCTCCGCAAATGATCTGCGAGCTTGTCGTATTGCTGCGACTTGAACTCGCGTTGCGATGGCGCCGATGGTGGCAACGGACGTCGTGCAGCTTCGTGTAGCCGATCTATCAGCACTCGGTTGTCAAGCATACCATGTATATACGATCCAACAATTCTCCAGTCAATACGGCACCCTTCACTACGGTTGTCTGACAATATAGCCACACCACTGCCCCTGCTACCCGTCGTACGCCCCATATGTATCTCATATCCTTCGCATTCAGCATCACTGCCGTCTATATGAAAGGCTACACGGCACGTGCGTTTTTCTGCAGTAAGCACTGTATCTGTCGGGAGTAATCCCAAGCCATCGACACATGTCGGAATACCTTCTATACCCTCCGGGTCAGAAATAGTACGGCCCATTATCTGATAGCCTCCACATATTCCCCATACCGGCACACCGGCTGACGCTGCGTTAATGACAACAGTATCAAGCCCCTTGTCGCGCATATCGGCAAGATCAGCAATTGTAGATTTCGTACCGGGTATTAATATTGCATCGGCCCGATGCAACAGTTCCGGCCGATCTGTATAATACAGATTCACACCTGGAGTACGCTCCAACCTATCGAAATCGGTAAAATTGGATATATGGGCCAACCGCACCACACAGACATTAAACATCCCGTCGACCGGATGTGTATTTTTAGTTTCAAGCATGACGGAGTCTTCAGGGTCGATAATAAACTCCCTGGAGTAAGGAACGACACCTAATACCGGTACTCCTGTTATCTTCTCCATCATAGCCACTCCGGATTCAAACAGACGGAGATCACCACGAAACTTATTGACAATAATACCCTTAATGCGTGCTCTGTCGTCGGGAGACTGGAGCATGACCGATCCATATACAGAAGCAAAAACTCCACCTCGGTCGATATCGGCCACTAAAATTACATCTGCATCGGCATGACGAGCCATTGACATATTAACCAAATCGCTGTCGGCAAGATTTATTTCAGAAATACTTCCGGCCCCTTCGAGTACTATCGGATTGAATTCGGCGGCCAGACGGCCAAAAGCTTCGTTGACCACCGCACGGAGCTCTTCACGCCCCTCACTTCTGAAGTAAGAATAGGCCGCACGATTGCCACGAGGACGTCCGAGCAGCACGATCTGACTTGTATGGTCGGAATTTGGCTTGAGCAAAAGCGGATTCATCTCTACCCGACATTCAATACCCGCAGCCTCGGCTTGCACAGCTTGAGCACGACCGATCTCCAGCCCATCGTAGGTCACATACGAATTAAGAGCCATATTCTGCGCCTTAAACGGTGCCGGATTATAGCCGTCCTGTCTGAATATACGGCACAGCCCGGTAGCAATCAGACTTTTGCCGACATCACTGCCGGTGCCTGCAAGCATAATTGGTCGGAGTCGTGTCATAGCGAACGTTTATAGTTGAATGATTTCCAACGCAAATCAGCTTCCACACCTTCTTCTACCGCCACACCACGGGCTAAAGCAAAAAACAGGTCGGAAATACGGTTGATAAGCGGCAGTATCATCGGATCGAGAGAATCAATACGGTTTATCGTAACAAGTCGGCGTTCGGCTGTCCGGGCATCTACACGCGCCCGGTGAAGAGCCACTACCAGCTGCGAACCTCCAGGAAGCAAAAAGTGAGATGCTTCGCCAGTACGCGACATCGTGTCATCGATAGCACGTTCGATTTCTTCTACGAGGTTGCCATCGATACGGTTGGGGTTGTCGGCCCTACGGCATGACGGAGTGGCCGTAAGACTCATCACACTCATTAACTCCTTCTGCACACGCCGGAGCAGCGGAGCATACTCCCATCCGGTCGGAGCAATGGCAAGTACGAAGCCTATGTCGACATTAAGAGTATCGAGCATACCGTTTGCTTCGACACGTATGTCGTCTTTTTCAACTTCGATACGTCCGAAAATGCGGGTACGGCCAGAGTCACCACAACGTGTATATATGCGTTTCATAGATTCCAAAGTTTTGTAATATCAGTATCGCCAAGAAACAAATGTGTATATCCCGCTATGACATTGTCTTTCCGGTATAGGGCAGTATCTACACTACGTCCCAAGGCATCAGTAATATTCACTGCAACCCTCAACGCGTTATCATCGCCAATAAGCCGTGAATAATGAAATTCATGACCACGCAGAATGAGGCCGTCGGTCGATAACTCGCGATAACCAAGCCGCAACCGGGCATTCTCCATTGTCGCCGTCATAGGCAATACACCGCACATAGGATACCGGCGACCATCGCATACTATCGCTTCACAAAGATATATAAGACCGCCGCATTCGGCAAATATACGACCTCCGGCAACAGCAAATTTGCGTATTGATTCCATCACAGCTGCATTTTCACTCAACTGCGAGGCAAACAGCTCCGGGTAACCACCCGGCAGATACAGGATATCGGTATCTGCCGGCAATATCTCTCCGGCCAGAGGGGAGAAATATTTTACCGTACCCGAAGACGAAATCGCATCGACCGTAGTAGGATATATAAAACTGAAAGCCATATCGCGCGCCACAGAGATGTTGAGGTGTTTTTTCGCGTCGGTGTGTGTAATCTTACCTCCGGAAGGTAAAATACTTTCATACGACAGTGCGGCAATACGCTCTAAATCTACATTTTCACGGACGATCCGGGCGGCTCCAGCAATAAAAGCATCCATATCCTCCCTGTCGCTCAACGACAAACCCAGATGACGCGACGGAAGAGCAAGATCGGCCGACATGGGGATAGCACCCATCACCTCAACACCGACATCGGCAGCAGCCGAAGCAATCATAGCACGATGTTTTTCCGAACCGACACGATTGAATATTACGCCGGATATCCGGACTGACGGATCGAAATTACGGAAGCCGGATAAAATCGGGGCAAGCGAATATGATACTGACTTGGCATTTACGACCAATACTACCGGCAACCCCAGAGTCCGCGCTACATCGGCAGAGCTTCCACGGTCGCGGTCATAACCGTCAAACAGTCCCATAGCGCCTTCGACCACAGCTATATCGTCGGGTGAAACATATCTTGAGAAAAGATTGGAAAGTCTATCACCCGGAGTAAAATATGTATCAAGATTGACCGACGGGCGTCCACAAGCCACGGTATGATATTGCGTATCGATATAGTCCGGTCCGGTCTTAAACGGAGCTACCGACCGATGGTCTTCAACCAAAGCTCTCATCAAACCGAGAGCCACAGTAGTCTTGCCTGTAGCTGACGCAGGAGCGGAAATGATAAATCCACGTTTCGCATTCATAGCGACAAGGTTGTTATCGAGCCGTAACCCGGAGCATTTACAAACGGTCTGTCGGACAAGGCCATACCAGCCAGTATCCTGAAGTGTGCTATTACACCTCCATGGGTGAATACAAGCACATTATCATCGCAACTGTCAAGATGAGATATAAATCTCCTTACCCTGTCGCCAAGATCCCGGAACGACTCGCCCCCGGGACATCTAAAATTCAGATAATCGGAAAAAAAATCGCTTAGTCGTGGATCATCACAACTGTCGTAACGCATCATTTCCCATTCGCCGAAATTCATTTCCTTCAGATCGTCATCAAGAATCACCTCCCGCTCTCCACAACAATATCGTGCAAGCTCGCAACATCGCAACAGCGGAGATGAATATATCCTGTCATACAGCGCCACATCAAGAGCCTCGCTTACAGCCGCTGCTTCGTCACGAAAAGTCGGTGCGACAGGGAGATCCGTCCATCCGTAGCATGTGCCCGAAGCAACATCAGGTGTCGTATGTCGCACAAGAGTCAGTTTCATATGACAAATACACTGAAAACGAACATAAATACTATCTCGCACACCATACATGCCGCACCGCAACAGTCGCCGGTATAGCCACCGATACGACGTCGGAACCATACAATCAACATTGCTATAGCAATAACCGCACCGAGTGCACCCCACAATGCCGCCAACGTGTGTGTGTACCATATACAAGCAGCCACCGGAACCGATCCAAACAAAAATGCCACTATACCATCGACCACTGTAGGACGGGCATACGACAATCCGTTTTTAGCTCCCTCCGTACGGGCGTAAGGAAGTAATACGATAATACGACCTGCGCAGAATCGCGCCCAAGTGGCAGAGCACACTATCATCCACACCGATGTAACTGGTGTCACTGACAACACGAGAGCGACAAACAACATGCAGTACAAAATCAACGACAATACTCCGAAAGTACCAATATGCGAATCCTTCATTATAGCGAGAGCATGTTCTCGCGAGACACGTCCACCAAGCGCATCGGTGACATCAGCCAGCCCATCTTCATGTAGCGCCCCGGTAAACATGACACGACAACCGAGAGCCACTACCGCGGCCACAGCCATATCTGTCAGGCTACAACATAACCAGAATACAGCAGCGGTAAAAGCCGATATAATCCATCCTACTGCAGGCCACCACGTCACGGCATGCTCAAACCGGCAGACCGGCAAGACAGGACACACCCATCCCAACGGTAAACGGGTGAAGAGCATCGTAGCGGCTACAATTTCATGGAACGGATTGCGCGACATAGGCTCATTCAAAATATTTTGTGACACGGCCGACGTCAAACGAATCCATTTCGTTGATCATCCTAACAGCCGACTCTACTATCGGATATGCACATACCGCGCCACTCCCTTCACCAAGGCGGAGGTCAAGAGCCAAAAGCGGGCGCGCATTCATCAGATTAAGCAACCTACGATGCCCAGACTCGTCGCCTACATGTCCGAAAATAGCATAATCAAGTACGATCGGATTTATTTTTGACGCGGCAAGCATACAGGCCGACATAATAAATCCGTCGACAAGAATCACCATAGACAATTCGGCGGCACGCAACATGGCTCCCACGGCCATTACCATTTCAAATCCACCATATTGTGCCATCACTTCGGCCACATCTGCCGTTTCTGGTGTGAGACCGGTGCGTTCAATAGCTTTGGCCAGCACATGAAGTTTATGCTTTACACCTTCGTTATCAAGACCGGCACCTGCACCGACACACTGCGGCAGATCAATTCCTCCAAGCAGATGCATCCACAGCGACGACGCAGATGTGTTTCCTGACCCCATTTCGCCAAAGCTGACGATATTGGTGCCACCGGTATGTATCATATCCACTACCTCACCGCCACGTTCGATCGCCAGCTCCATCTGAACCGACGTCATAGCCGGAGCATGAAGATAGTCGGCCGTGCCACGGGCCACTTTCTTATCTATTATACCCAGTTCGGCCTTGAACTCCCCATCTACACCGGCATCGACGAGCAGAAGCCCGAAACCATGCTGCCGACACAAAAAGTTGATACCAGCGCCGCCACCGGCAAAGTGCACCATTTGCTGGTGTGTCACCTCTTTGGGCGACAGCGATATGCCCTCGGCAATAGCACCGTGGTCGCCACCGAAAAGGATGTTTACCGGAGACATGAGTTTCGGAGACAGAGTATGCTGTATCATGCCAATCTGCAGAGCAAGCGACTCAAGACGTCCAAGCGACCCTTTTGGTTTTGTAAGACAATCTATTTTGTGGCGCAACGGAGCGCGTAAATCCTCGGGGAGAGGCTTTATATCAAAGGTTTTCATTCAGAATAATAATGGCATGGTTATGCTGCCCCGCCACAGCCGGGGCTATATGCAAAGTTAACACTTTGCCATTGGAAAAGCAAACTATTTCAGGCGCAGAGTCAACCCCGATACTACAAGCCACGCTTCGTGAGCACGCGCCGCCACCCACTGATTCAACTGTCCCTGCATGTCGGCGAAATGGCGTTGCATCCTGTTGGCCGGTACACCACCAAGACCGATCTCGTTGGTGACTATTACTATCGTACAGCCACAAGCACGCCGGAACAACGTTTCAAGTTGTCGCACCACTTCATCGAAAGCCTGTGCGATATCCTCTTGCGCTTCAAAAAAATGATTGGTGGCAAACATTGTCAGACAGTCAAACAGAACCACATCGCCAGGCTTCAAGGAAATATCGAGAGATAGCGGAGCTTCTACATTACGCCACTCCTCACCACGGCGCTTCCTGTGTACCTCAACCCGACGCTCCATATCGTCATCAAGCACTCGGGCAGTCGCCACATAGACCGGTGTGGCCGACATCGACAACACCATCTGCTCGGCAATACGACTTTTTCCCGACCGCTGTCCGCCACTGATAAATACTATTCTACACGGTTGATTCATAGTCGTTACTGCATAAGATGAATCCGCATGCGGCAATTAGCACAATCGAATTCGGGTCGCAACTTCACACTGCCGCTCACAAGAGTAAGTGGCTCGGGCAAACATTTTATACCACCTTCGCGCAGACAGGCACCAAGCTCGCGACGCAGACAGTAGCGTGTAGTCATTACCACCGGATCGTTTTCAGCGGGAACCTCACACTCTGCCGCCTTCTCACCCACAACAGCACCATGATCTGTATATACCTGCGAGGCAAACCGATTGGCCACATTATCGTGTCGTGTCAAAGGCTGTGCAAACGACCATTGTACAGACATATCTTCTGCGCGGCGCAAAGGCCTGCGGTGTGACACACGGCGCACCATATCAAGGTCTGCGATAGCTCTGCGGCGCAATTGAGTCAGCTCTGATGCCGGAATAAACAGCGAGCCGAGATTGTCCGATAGAGACTCAAGCCGGTATATGGAATCGCCAAGACGCTCGAGTACACGACGCCGTGGAGCCTCCTGAGGCGAACGGGCCTCATCATACCCGGTTTCGGGCCATATTGCAGCCGATGCCGAATGACCATAATTATCGGCAATATCGAGAGCAATACCCGACCCGGCACGACGCAACATCATAGTTACAGGTATATAGCGCGTAGCTGTATCACTATCAAGTATGTCGGCAAAAGCCTTGTCGCTATTGCGCCACAGTTCCGTACCGGGAGTGGGCATTACCGGACGAGCCGGATACAATTTAGTTCCTTCAACCCGGTTAAGGCGGAAACCCACAAAACCATCGTCAGAAGAAAAATATCCGAGTCCGTCGCCATTTGTGAGAGGATGCAACAACGAAGCCTCGATAATACGGCCACCATCGCGTACCGACCGCACCTTACCCACAAGCTGTCCGCGCGATTTCGGGGTTTCGGGCGATGCCATCGACAGATTGCCGGCCGGTGTACCCTTGAGGAAATATGATGTGAAGCCTCGGTTAAAACTCCGGTCGGCCTGTGGCGTGAATTTCAGATCAACAACGCCATATGAAGCTCTACAGTAACGCTCCGGATACGAATCAATCAATGCGTCGAGCCGACGGCGATACAGTGCTACAATATTTTTCACGTAAGCCGGATCTTTAAGGCGGCCTTCTATTTTAAACGATGATATACCGGCGGCCGCCATTGCTTCGAGAGAGTCTGCACGATTGAGATCTCGGAGTGAAAGTAAATGTTTGCCACGTACGACCGGGCTGTCAGATGCACCTGCATATAGATCGAACGCATACCGGCATATCTGCGCACACTCGCCACGGTTGGCACTGCGCCCACATGAGAGCTGACTTGCCTGGCAATCGCCGCTGTACGACACACATAGCGCTCCGTGTACAAATGATTCGAGCGCAACAGAGGTAGCAGAACGTATTCCGGCTATTTCTTCGAGCGAAAGTTCTCGTGGCAACACAAGCTGACTGAACCCCAGCGACTCAAGAAAACGGGCTTTCTCGGGTGTGCGTATGTCACACTGCGTTGAAGCATGCAGATCGATCGGCGGAATATCCATACGCAATATACCGAGATCCTGCACTATAAGAGCATCGACTCCGGCATGATACAATTCGCGTATCATCCGCTCTACGCCTTTGAGTTCGCGATCGTAGACAATGGTGTTGACCGTAACATACACCCGGACACCATACTGGTGTGCGAACTCCACCACCGCCCTTATGTCATCAAGCGAATTTGATGCCGCGGCCCGGGCTCCGAAGCCCGACGCCCCGATATATACGGCATCGGCACCGTGCAACACGGCCTGTCTGGCGACATCGGCATTTCGGGCCGGTGCCAGAAGTTCAAGCGGCCGTATATCAGTGCTACAATTATTTCTGGACATTGAACCGATATTTTCCTGATCCGACAGTAACGGCCAGACGGCCACCACCCAGATGGCTCACATCACTTACTCCCGAAGCCTGAAGCAGCGGCACTCCATACTCGGTAACGGCAGAAATATCTGATGTCGGAAGTACTACCGTTGAAATCGCATTGGCCGGGATTTCCAAATCAACAGTATAGTCACCACCGTCGAGATTCCACGACACAACGACAGGACCGTATGGCGATTCATATGTAGCCGATGCCGATGTAATGTCGCCAACCGGCTGCGGATCTACCAGCGTATGACGGAATGCCACCGACCCTTCGGCCTGGCGCAGACCACACAGGCCCGTATACAGCCATTCGGCCAGATGTCCCAGCATGAGATGATTGTTTGACTTATAATCAAAAGCCTGCCACGACTCTGTGAGGGCTGTCGCACCGTGGGCAAGCTGCCAGCCGTAGCCGGGTTTATCATAGCTGCTATTCATGTCGAAAATTACATCTGTACGGCCACCCTCTTCAAGAGCCCGCAGCACATATCGGTATCCCACATCTCCGGCGGTAAGACCGTTGTCGCGACTGCGTATATCCTCGACAAGACTATTGAGAACATCATTTTCGCGACCCTCCGGCACAAGGCCCAGATGCAACGAGATCGCATTAGCTGTCTGCGAGTTGCGATCGTAGTATCCAGCTTCGTTAAAAAACGCCTCATTGTAGCTACGCTTGATTTCGCGTGCCAGTGAATCGTAGCGGGCGGCATCGTCATCAAGCCCCATGAACCGGGCTGCTTTTGACAATATTTGAGTATCGAAATAATATGTAGCCGTAGCCGTAACACCGTTGGATGTAAGTTTCGACCTACCTGGCTTGCCGGGGGCTATATCATACCAGTCTCCAAGACCGTAAGCCACGATATTGTTGTCGGCTCGTTCTCCGAGATAATCGATATAACGCTTCATGGCTGGATAGTGGGCGCGAAGCAGCGAGTCGTCGCCATACCATTCGTATATATACCACGGACATATCACAAGAGCAGAACCCCATTCGGGCGTATCTTCAAAACCGTTGACAAAACGCACGTATTCGGGAGCAATGGTAGGCACACATCCGTTTTCCCACTGCGACGACTCAAGATCGTTCATTATTTTAGGGAAAAGCGAAGATAGGTCGTAGGCATACAGCAATGCACTTTGCATCAGATAGTTTTGTTCTTGCCAGCCGAGTTTCTCACGATGTGGGCAGTCGGTAAGTACAGATGCCATGTTTGACCGTACAGCCCAGTCGATCAGTCGGTATATGTCGTTGAACATAGGTTTCGAGCATGTGAAGGATCCCGACGGAGAGGCATTGAGCGTGGTATGAAGCCCTTCAATATCGAGTATTACCGGCAACGCCGCAGCCGTGCTGTCAGACTTGTCGACGGCATCTTCGAGTTGCGCATAGCGTAAACCGTAATAGGTGAACTGCGGTTGCCACACCTCTTCGACCGAGTCGGCACCGATGGTGTATTGCAGATAGAACGGTTCACCCGAAGCTGTCTGGTTGGGAGTACCGTCGGCTTTGAGCAATTCGGCCGGACGCAACCGCAGAGTCTCGCCCTTGCGTCCCTTGACTTTAAGCCGCACTATTCCCGAAAAATTCTGGCCGAAATCGTAGACACGCTTACCGGCCTCATTTACAAATGTGCTGACTACGGGCATGCGATGCAACACTCGCAGATCGGTAGCCAGCTGTGGCCGCAGGGTCATTGTCTGTGTTGACACTACAGGCTTCGACCACTTGGAGTCGTCAAAACCTGGCTGTTTCCATCCCGCAGGCTCAAGCCGTG
The DNA here is from genome assembly GCA_964578325.1 of uncultured Muribaculum sp. Lineage (GTDB taxonomy): Bacteria > Bacteroidota > Bacteroidia > Bacteroidales > Muribaculaceae > Muribaculum. The sequence continues at coordinate 1,141 of CAZOCO010000004.1, read as the reverse complement.
CGTCATAATCCTCACCCCCATAAATGCTTGAATAAGTGATGGGGCCTGAAGTCACTCGCCACTTGTCGTCGGTCACGACGGTTTCAATGGTACCGTCGGTGTATTTCACGATAAGCTGCGCTATCAGTTTCGGCGCACCATACGACCCGGTCAGCTTGTAATAACGCTCGTTTGGGATATTGTAAAAACCGTTGCCGAGCATCGCCGCCAAAGTGTTGTCGCCTCCGCGTTTCAGGCTGTCAGTCACGTCAAACGTCACATACAGTGCCTCTTTGTCGTATTTCGTCCAGCCCGGATCAAGGAAATGGTCGCCGACTTTATTGCCGTTGAGGTATATATCGAAATGTCCCAGCCCCGACACAAAAAGCAGAGCCTCTGCCACCTCGCAGTCAGCAATCTTAAAGTCTCGGCGCAACAGCGGCATGTCATATCGTCCGATTGGCCGATTCTGATGCTCTTCAGCCGGAAGTAATCCGTGGATAAACGGCACTATTCGTTCGCCATCGGGCTGCAGGGCAATCCACCGGGCACCGTTCCAGTCGGCAGTGTCATACAGTCCTGTAGTGAAATTTGCCGGAACAGATGTTACAGCCACTCCGTCAGGGCCTGTGACAGTCACCTGCCACCAATATGATGTAGCCGGATCAAGAGGCCTGCCACCATAAGCCACCAGATGCGAGGCATCGCTCTTTACCGTTCCGCTATCCCACATGTCGGGCGACGAAAGAGCGGCCTCCGATGAAGCGACGGCCACACGGTAGGCCGACTGCATCCAGCCACGACTGTCGGTATTTGTTTTCCATGAAAAACGTGGAGCGGTAGTGGTGATTCCCAACGGCCCGTCGAGTTGCTCTGTCTTCAGATCATAAACACCATGAGCCAGCACCAGAGCCGGACACGCCAACAATGAAAATAAAGATTTAAGTCTCAAGATATGGATGTTTTGAATGTTTGATCAATTACCACAAATTTACATCATCCATTTCAAACCACGAAATTTCCCACCCACAAATCTGAATTGCAACATAACAACTATAAAATCGGTAGGTTTAATTATCTATAATTTCCCAATAACCGCCTTTCTTAGGCCCAATACGCTTTATTAGATGTGACATTTTAACAATCTCACGATCTATTGTCG
>CAZOCO010000003.1:6157-50181 GCA_964578325.1 uncultured Muribaculum sp. | reverse complement strand
TAACTTTGTCTAATTAATAAGCATTTTTTGTAACGCTTATTTAGGACGCGTCACCTGATAGTTACTGACGACCACTAGTAGCCATGCCACGGGCAATTTTAGCGATCAGCCCCTGCAGAACTTTTCCTGGGCCGATTTCAACAAATTCGTCAGCACCATCTGCCACCATATTCTGGATTGTTTGTGTCCAGCGTACAGGAGCTGTTAGCTGTGCGACAAGATTAGCTTTAATTTCATCAGGATTGGTATGAGGTTTAGCATCTACATTCTGGTATATCGGACATATAGGTGTGGAGAATGTAGTATTTTCAATTGCTTCAGCAAGCTCTGCACGCGCAGGCTCCATACATGGAGAGTGGAAACCACCACCGACCTTAAGTTTCAGCGCGCGTTTAGCTCCGGCAGCAAGCAATTTCTCGCATGCAGCGTCAATTGCGGCTTCTTCTCCGGAAATTACAAGCTGACCCGGGCAGTTATAGTTTGCACAGACCACAACACCATCGATACCTGCGCAAATTTCCTCTACAGTTTCATCTGGGAGCGCAATTACAGCAGCCATAGTAGAGGGATTCAGCTCACATGCTTTCTGCATTGCTTGAGCTCGTGCACTTACCAGTTTCAGACCATCTTCAAACGATAGTGCTCCGGATGCAACAAGTGCAGAAAATTCACCCAAAGAATGACCGGCTACCATGTCCGGCTTACCTTCATCCATAGTAGCAGCCAAGATAACTGAATGAAGGAAAATAGCGGGCTGGGTAACTTTTGTCTGACGAAGATCTTCATCCGTACCGTCAAACATCAGGTCAGTTATTCTGAATCCAAGTATTTCATTTGCTTTTTCAAACATTTCACGAGCCTTCGGATTGTTTTCGTACATATCCTTGCCCATGCCGACAAATTGCGCCCCTTGTCCGGGGAATACAAATGCTTTCATAAAATTTAGCGATTGGTTATCAAAAATAATTTCAGACTACAAAGTTACAAATTTTCTATCAATTACCTAAATTTGGCGTTTTGGAATAAAAGTAATATATTTGTAGAATGAAATGCAAGCCCCTTCCGGGTGCTCACCACAACAATTATATGCAAATAAATCAATAAAATAATATCACACATGAAGTTTAATGTCTCAAGCAAATCGCTCTACGGCTTTACATCGGCTGTCAGCAAAGTGATCGGCTCAAAAAATGCAATGTCGGTACTTGACAATTTTCTCTTTGAATTAAGTGGAAATACCTTAATCATTACAGCCTCTGACGTCGAGAATGTTTTGACGGCAAAAATGGAAGTGATGGATGCTGAAGGCGAAGGTAAATTCTGTCTAAATGCGCGCCGTATTGTCGAACTTCTAAAAGAAATGCCCGATCAAGGCATTACATTCAACATAAACGACAATAATCTGTCGGTCGATATCACTTATGCATCAGGAAATTCAACACTCATCGCTTTAAATGGAAATGAATACCCCACCAACGAGCTTTCACAAGAATCTGGAGACGGTGGCACTCTTGAATTCACCTGTCCTACCGAACAGATTATGAAGGGATTGGAGAATACTCTGTTTGCCGTTGGTACAGATGAAATCAGACCGCAGATGATGGGTATTCTTTGGGATATCAAACAAGACGGTATTGTCTTCGTTGCTACCGATACCCGAAAATTGGTAAAATACACAAACCGTTTATCTGCTCCCGGACAAGCAGGCTCTTTCATTTTACCAGTCAAACCAGCCAACGTACTGAAGAGCGTTTTTGGCAAAGAAGAAACTATCAAAGTCACTGTAACACCCAAAAGTGCTACATTTGAATCAACAAACTTTTCATTTAACTGTCGTCTGATAAAAGGCACATACCCAGACTACAATCGTGTAATACCTACATCAAATCCAAACGAAATCACAGTCGACCGCCTGTCCTTCCTTAATGCATGTCGGCGTATGGCTGTATTTGTTGACCCAAGCCATGGTCTGGTAAAATTTAAGATTTCAGAAGACCGCATGGAAATGAAAGTTGTCGACAACAACTACTGTACTTCCGGACACGAAGATCTGCCCTGTAACTACAGCGGTCACGGCATCATAATCGGTTTCTGCGTTCAATTCCTGATTGAGATTGCCAACACCATTTCTACCGACGACCTTGTAATCAAACTATCCGATCCAAGCCGACCCGGAATGTTTCTTCCAGCCGATCAGACAGAAACATCCGAACTGGTAATTATCCTAATGCCAATGACTGTATCGGAATTCTGATACTATTCATTTCTTACATATGAAACTTAACCTGCGCAATCCAATCGTATTCTTCGACCTGGAGACTACCGGCACCAATATATTAAAAGACCGTATCGTTGAGATTTCCATATTAAAAGTATTTCCCAACGATAGCGAGATGTCGCGTACATACCGAGTGAATCCTGAAATGCATATTCCGAAGGAATCGTCTGAAGTACATGGAATATACGATGAAGATGTTGCTAATGAGCCGACATTTAAAATGATCGCGCATGAAATTGCGGATATCTTTAACGGAGCAGATATTGCAGGATTCAATTCAAATAAGTTCGATGTACCGGTATTGGCCGAAGAATTTTTGAGAGCCGGAGTCAACATTAATCTGGCTAAACATAAGTTCGTAGACGTTCAGACTATTTTCCACAAAATGGAACAACGAACACTTACGGCCGCATATAAATTCTACTGTGGGAAAGACCTCAACGACGCGCATTCAGCCCTTGCTGATACGCGTGCCACATACGAAGTACTGAAAGCACAACTGGATCACTACCCCGACCTGAAAAACGACATAGATTTCCTGTCGGAATTTTCATGTCACAATAAAAATGCCGATTTAGCCGGACGAATCATATATAATGCCGGTGGTCAGGAAGTATTTAATTTCGGTAAATATAAAGGTATGGTTGTCGAAGACATTTTCCGCAAAGAACCCGGCTACTACAATTGGATGATGCAAGGTGAATTTGCTGCAAATACCAAGCAGGTCATCACGAACATAAAACTTCGTATAAAATAATGTCTGATATGCTTCGTGGCAAACACATTATACTTGGCATCACCGGAGGTATCGCAGCTTACAAGTCGGCGATTCTGACACGTTTGTTAATAAAACGCGGAGCCGAAGTGCAGGTCGTTATGACTCCATCGGCACGCGAATTTATCACACCGGTCACACTATCCGCCCTTACTGGCAAACCGGTAATTACCGAGTTCTTTTCCGCAAATACCGGAGAATGGCACTCTCACGTTGATCTTGGTCTATGGGCCGATGCAATGGTAGTCGCTCCAGCTACAGCCTGCACAATAGGCAAGATGGCCAATGGTATCGCCGACAACATGCTTGTCACTACATATCTGTCGGCAAAAGCTCCAGTATTTGTAGCTCCGGCCATGGATCTCGACATGATGGCACATCCGTCTACAGTGCATAATATTGATACACTCCGATCGTATGGGAATCATATTATTGAACCCGCAACCGGCGAATTAGCAAGTCATCTTACCGGTCGCGGCCGTATGGAAGAACCGGAAAACATTGTCTCTGCACTGGAGGAATTTTTTTCAAAATCAGAAAGTCTTAAAGATAAAAACATATTAATTACTGCCGGCCCGACATACGAACGCATTGATCCGGTACGCTTCATAGGAAATTACAGTACCGGCAAGATGGGCTATGCACTGGCAGAAGAAGCAGCCCGGCGAGGAGCAAATGTAACATTGGTTTCGGGTCCTGTTTCTATTCCTGCACCCAAAGGAAACATTAATACAATTTCTGTTGAATCGGCCACGCAGATGCTTGAAGCATGTACTTTGGTCTTTGAAAAAACAGATATTGCCATAATGTGTGCCGCGGTAGCTGATTATGCTCCAGAAAAATATGTCGATCATAAAATAAAGCGAGAGAAAAGTGAGATCCCGGTTATCACTCTCAAGAAAAATCCGGATATCGCCCGTACACTCGGTGAGATAAAGCGAGGCCATCAGATACTCGTAGGCTTTGCTCTTGAAACCGACAATGAATACAATAATGCCGTAGATAAAATTAAAGCCAAACATCTTGACTTAATTGTACTCAACTCCTTACGCGATAGCAACGCAGGTTTTGGAGTAGACACTAATAAAGTGACAATTATAAGTGCTACCGGAGAATCGGAATCATATCCGATAAAATCAAAAAAAGAGGTTGCCAAAGACATTCTTGACAAAATAACACATTACTCAACCGACCGCTGATGATTAGCCGCATCATCTTGTTTATATCCATAGTGCTGTCTCCTGCCATTGCGTTCTGTCAGGAACTAAATTGTCAGGTAACAATAGATCATTCTCAAGTCCAGACTTCAAATACAGAGTTGTTCCGGACTCTTGAAGAAGCGATCAGTGACTATCTGAATACACGAAAATGGACTAACACACAATTTTCGCCTAACGAAAAAATTGATTGTAAAATTTTTATTACAATCAAGAGTTATGATGATCCACAGATGTCAGGCGACTTACAGATTCAGGCCTCACGTCCGGTATACAACAGCTCATATACAACTACTGTTTTAAACTTCAAAGACACAAAAATATCATTTGAATATTCACAAGGCGAACCATTGAATTTCTCTGAAACAACAATGGAAAGTAATCTCACGGCGATATTAAATTTTTATGCCTACCTTGTTTTGGCCGTAGATTTTGATACATTCTCACCACGTGGAGGAGATGTATATTTTGACCAGTTGCGCAATATCGTGCAGATGGCTCAATCGTCGGGAGAGACCGGATGGAAAGCTTACGATGACAATAAAAACCGTAGTGCTGTACTCAACTCTTTTACGGAACCGGCAACACAACAGATAAGAGACCTGTACTACCAATATCACCGTACCGGTCTTGACGAAATGTCTGTGAGTCATGACAAAGGTCGATCTCATATTACGGAAGCACTTGAAATACTCAAGAAAGTCCATTCTTCCCAACCAATGTCTGTAGGCCTCTCCATGTTTAAAGATGCCAAAATTGACGAACTTGTCAATATTTATTCAAAAGGCACGCAAGAAGAGCGCGACAAGGTATACGACCTACTCTATACAATATACCCGGCCGAGAACAAACGTTTAGACTTGATAAAAAAACCTCAAACCAACAACCGCTGATGATTCAGTCTCTGCACATATCCAACTACGCGCTGATTGACTCAATAAATATCTATTTCAACTCTGGATTAAATATTATCACCGGAGAGACTGGTGCCGGAAAGTCCATTATGCTTGGTGCATTGGGCCTGATACTCGGGGAGCGCGCTGATCTACAAGCCATAGGAGATTCATCCAAAAAATCAATTATCGAAGCGGTTTTTAAGGTAGATGACACTGCATATCTGAAAGAATGGTTTACCGCCAATGATTTTGATTGGGATCAAGAAAATTTAATAAACCTACGGCGCGAAATTGCAGGTACCCGGTCAAGAGCATTTATCAACGACACACCTGTCACACTCGATAAGTTACAATGGCTTGCAACCCGTCTGGTAGATATACATTCCCAACACGAAAATGCACTATTAAGCGATCCGGACTTTCAATTAGATGTAATTGATTCTCTTGCAGCAAACGCATCGATAAGGCATGAATATTCGGTGGCATATAAAGAATATAAAAAAGCCCTTAAGGATTTTCATGATACACGCAAAAGAATAGCAAGGAATCGTACCGACGAAGATTTCATCCGTTTTCAGCTTGCTCAACTCGAAGACCTGGATTTACAACCAGGAGAAAAAGAAGAATTGGAGCATGAACGGGAGATTATATCTAACGTTGCGGAAATAAAAACATCGTTATCGGGTGCATTAGAAGCATTAAGTTCCGGAGAAACAAATATCATCGAATTGCTTGACGTAGTTTCGACACACCTTTCCGAAGTTGAAGATCTGTTTGATCCGGAAGAACATATTGATGAACGCCTCGAAACCGTAAGAATTGATCTGTCTGACATAGCAGCGACAATTACCGAACGATATAACAGTATGCACGGTGACCGCAACGAGCTTGATAATATAGAATCGCGATTACGTAGGATATACGATCTTGAAGAACGGCATTCTACCTCATCTCCCGATGATCTCATAGATATTAAAAACAATCTGAAAGCACGACTTGAAGAACTTGACGGTTCAGAAATCGTATTGGCCGATTTAGAGAAGAAAGCCCGTAAAGCAAAAAAAGCATTACGTGATATTGCAAAACAGCTTACTGATTCACGAATGGCAAAAGCCACTTGGCTTGAAGCCACCCTATGTAACACTGCTCGTCCGTTAGGCATGTCGAATCTTCAGGTTTCTATCAATATAGAGCCATCGGAATTTAGTCCGACAGGAGCCGACTCAATAAGATTCCTTTTCTCATTCAACAAAAATCAGCCATTATTACCGGTAAAAGGAGCTGCCTCCGGGGGTGAAATCTCACGACTGATGCTGACACTAAAGTCTATCATAGCTCACTCCATGTCATTACCGACCATTATTTTCGATGAAATTGACACAGGTGTTTCCGGAGATGTGGCCAACCGTATGGGCAATATGATGGCAGATATTGCAGATACAATACAAGTCATTGCTATTACTCACCTACCCCAGGTGGCAGCCAAAGGAGAATCACACTTCAAGGTATACAAGCAAGACGATCAAGAGGCGACACATACATATATCCGGAGTCTTTCGCATGATGAACGTGTTTCCGAAATAGCACTTATGTTAAGTGGATCTACAGAAAATGCTGCTGCCAGACAAACGGCTCAAAATCTATTATCTTCATATTGTAAATAATATAATCATACAATGGATTCATCTGACTATATTTTTGGTATTCGCGCCGTAATGGAAGCGATTGAAGCCGGACGCGAAATCGACCGCATATTTATAAAAAACGATATAAACGGACCATTGGCGAGTGAACTCATAGCTCTGGCCAGAAGCAATAAGATTCCGATGCAACGTGTTCCTATCGAAAGGATAAACCGAATCACGCGCAAAAATCATCAGGGAGTAGTAGCTATGCTGTCGGCTATCACCTACCATAGTCTCGACAATCTGATTCCTATGCTGTACGAAGAAGGAGTACTTCCATTCATAATAGTGCTCGACGGAATAACCGATGTCCGGAACTTCGGTGCAATCGCCCGTACATGTGAATGCGCCGGCGTAGATGCTATAGTTATTCCGGAAAGAGGTAGTGTAAGCGTAGGAGGCGATGCGATAAAAACATCAGCTGGAGCTTTACACCATATTCCCGTATGTCGCGAAAAAAACGTAAAAGGCGCCGTACGGTTTCTTAAAGACAACGGATACCAAATTATTGCCGCATCTGAAAAAGCCGATATTAATTACACACAAGTGGACTACACGACACCAATAGCCATAGTAATGGGTGCAGAAGATGTGGGAATATCACCAGAAGTGCTACGCTTGTGCGACACATTTGTATCTATACCGCAAATGGGACATATCGGTTCGCTCAATGTATCTGTAGCAGCTGGAGTCATGATGTATGAAGTCGTACGTCAGCGTCTGAACGCCAATATGGAGATAATTTAACAAACATGTATACAATAACGGAGCCAATGAGCGTGAATACATCCGCTTATTGGCTCCGTTGATTTTGTCGCATATATAGTTTCCGACAATATATCTTCAGCTGAATTTTTTTCGATAAAATATAAAATTACGTCCAAGATATTTTTCTCTTACAACCGGATTTTCAGCCAACTCCTCCGACGTACCCTGAAACAGAATTTTTCCATCAAACAATAAGTAAGCCCTATCGGTAATTCGCAATGTTTCCTGGGCATTGTGGTCAGTAATAAGAATACCTATATTTTTTTCTTTCAGTTTATATACCACCTCCTGTATATCCTCGACCGCAATAGGGTCTACACCCGCAAACGGCTCATCGAGCATAATGAATTTAGGATTGATTGCCAGACAACGTGCAATTTCCGTGCGACGTCGCTCTCCTCCCGACAATCGATCGCCAAGATTATGACGTACTTTTTGAAGGCGGAACTCCGCAATAAGGCTTTCAAGCTTTTCTTTTTGATATTCACGTGTCGTGTTTGTCATTTCAAGCACGGCACGTATGTTATCTTCAACACTCAATTTGCGAAACACCGAAGCTTCCTGTGCCAGATAACCGATACCATTTTGAGCCCGTTTATATACAGGATATTTCGTAATATTAAGATCATTGAGAAATATCTGACCCTCGTTAGGCGATATAAGCCCTACTGTCATGTAGAATGTGGTCGTCTTTCCGGCACCGTTAGGACCAAGTAGTCCTACAATTTCTCCTTGAGTCACATTTATAGACACATGATTAACAACCGTACGCTGGGAATATTTTTTCACCAGATTATCCGTACGCAATACCATTTTGTTTTCCGAGAACTCCGGAATATCGGCGTTTGCCTGATCGGGCTTAATAAACTCTTCGGCCATAATATCGGTCAGTTATTATTCAGATGCAATCGGCTTTCAATATATTCGGTCAGCAGGCGTATAGCTACGGCATTATTTCCACCTTGTGGAACTATGAGATCGGCATACCGCTTTGATGGTTCAATGTAAAGCTGATGCATCGGTTTTAATACTGCTTCATACCGGTCAATAACCATCTGCGGAGTGCGGCCACGCTCAATACAATCTCGCGAAATTACTCTTATCAATCTGTCGTCTGCATCAGCATCAACATACACTTTCACATCAAGCAAATCACGTAGACGTGGCTGCGTAAGAATTAAAATACCCTCGACAATCACAACATCTCGAGGCGAAACAGCAACCGTTGCCTCCTGACGTGTACATGTAAGATAGCTGTATGTAGGCATATCGATCGATTGCCCGGACTTTAGCTCAAGAAGATGCTTCTCCAGTAATTCCCACTCGATCGAAGCCGGCTCATCGAAATTGATTTTGCTGCGTTCTTCCATCGGGATATGACTGGAATCGCGATAATAAGCATCCTGCGGGAGTACAGCGACCTCTCCCTGTGGCAAACTACGTATGATTTTATGTACCACCGTAGTTTTTCCAGAACCGGTTCCTCCGGCTATTCCGATTACGAGCATATGTTTTATGTAAGTTTACAGGTCTGTGAAAATTTTATATACGCAAAATTACAATTTTTTCTTTAAACTACACACTTCCGTTTGACCGATAGTTAGGTTTAACGCAATGCGGATAATTATGATTCAGGAAAATTGCCTATATTTGCAAAAAGAACCGCCAATAAAAATAGTATAATGATAAAGAAATGGCTTGAAAATTTCGGGCAATACTGCCTGTTTATGTCAAAAGTGATATCTGTACCGCAAAAGTGGCACGTATTTGGCACAAAATACATACAAGAAATAGGAAAATTGGGAATGGATTCTATTCCTCTTACTATAATTATATCTATATTTATAGGTGCTGTTATCTGCATACAGATGCAACTTAATATGGTCTCTCCCCTCATGCCGGCATATTCCACAGGGCTTGCTACTCGCGATATTCTGTTACTCGAATTCAGCTCTGCCGTATTGTGTCTGATTCTTGCCGGAAAAGTAGGCTCTAACATCGCATCAGAAATAGGGACTATGCGTGTTACAGAACAGATCGATGCACTGGAAATTATGGGTATTAATTCTGCCTGCTTTCTGGTATTACCCAAAATATTGGCGTTCATGACATTTATTCCGATATTGGTTATTTTTTCCATTGCTACCGGACTATTTGGTGGTTGGATTATATCTGCTTTCACTGATCTGATACCGGTATCACGATATATATTTGGAATCCAGACCATGTTTAACGAGTGGTATGTTTGGTACACAATTATAAAATCACTCGTTTTCTCCGTGATAATAACATCTGTTGCTTCATACAGCGGATACTATGTAAAAGGTGGAGCACTCGATGTGGGAAAATCTTCTACCCGAGCTGTTGTCGACAGTTCAATACTAATACTGTTTTTTGATGTCGTACTGACTAAACTCCTTTTACAATGATCGAGATAAAAGATATTCAAAAATCCTTTGACGGTAACCGTGTACTCAAAGGAGTAAGTGCTGTATTTGAAACAGGAAAGACGAATCTCATCATAGGACAAAGTGGATCCGGTAAAACTGTACTTATGAAATCTCTAATTGGTCTGATAAGACCGGATTCCGGAGAAATATTGTATGACGGCCGTGATCTGTTGAAAATGGATTCAACCCAAATACAAAGTCTCCGCCAGGAAATAGGAATGCTGTTTCAAGGATCTGCACTATTTGATTCGGAAACAGTCATGGGTAATGTAGAATTTCCGTTGCTCATGTACACATCTTTGCCCAAAGCCGAACGCAGGGAGCGGGCACAATTCTGCCTGGAGCGAGTCGGACTTAAAGATGCAGGCAACAAATTTCCGAGCGAAATATCAGGTGGTATGCAGAAACGCGTAGCCATTGCGCGAGCTATTGCACTTAATCCTAAATACCTGTTTTGCGATGAACCAAATTCCGGTCTTGACCCCAAAACATCAATACTAATCGACGAACTATTGAGCGATATAACCCACGAATATCAGATTACGACTGTTATTAATACCCACGACATGAACTCGGTATTGGGGATTGGCGAAAATATAGTATTTATCAACAAAGGATACAGAGAATGGATCGGCAATAAAGACATTATCTATACCGCCACCAACGAGGCTTTGTCTAACTTTGTCTTTGCAACCGACCTGTTTCAACAAGTTAAAGAATACATGATCCACAATGCGCACCGTTAACATTATAACCGCAGCGCTATATTTTTCAGCTTTAAGTCTGCTGCCACAGCCCCTATTTTCAAAATCACAGACCATTATCGATAATATTGATCCGCCGTATTGGTGGACAGGGATGGAAGACACATCACTGCAGTTAATGATACACGGTACAGATATTGCAGGATACGACGTAAAGCTACACTCATATCCAGGAGTATCTATTGACAGTATCGTTTCCCCTGGTTCTCCAAACTACATCTTATTATATCTGAATATCGACAGTAATACGAATCCTGGAAAACTGGATTTTGAGCTGAATCGCGAAAAAGCAAAAAAGATCAAGTTCTCATACGATCTGAAAGCCCGTGATACAAGTAAAACAGGCAGATCCGGGTTTGATGCATCCGACGTATTATACCTGATTATGCCTGACCGCTTTGCTGATGGAGATCCGGACAATAATTATTCCAAGGAGATGTTATCGCATCCGGTGCTTTCCGACCGCTCTAATCCAAATGCCCGACATGGTGGAGACATTCAAGGTATAATTAATCACCTCGACTATATTGATAGTTTAGGCGTTACGGCAGTTTGGGTGTGTCCTGTTCTCGAAAACGATATGCCCGGAGGATCGTACCACGGATATGCTACAACAAACTACTATAAGATAGACCCTCGACTGGGGTCTAACGATAAATGGGCCGAACTTGTAGACAGCGCTCATTCCCGCGGCATAAAGGTAGTGATGGACATGATATTTAACCATAGCGGAGCTTCACATCCATGGATGACCGACATGCCGTCGGATACCTGGTACAACAATCCTGATGGTACCCGTATGACAAACTTCCGTCTTTCCACACTACACGACCCTTATGTCAGCGATTTTGATCTTGAATCGTCGACCGACGGATGGTTTGTACCATCTATGCCCGATCTCAACCAACGTAATCCGCATGTGGCAAAATACCTCACGCAAAATTCAATATGGTGGATAGAATCATCTGCTATCGACGGAATCAGAATGGATACATATCCGTATGCCGATGCAAAAGCTATGGGCCAATGGATTACTGATATTCGCCGCCAATACCCCGACTTCGACATTGTAGGTGAATGCTGGTATGCCAATACCGGGGCTGAAGCATTCTGGCAGAAAAGGTCTAAAGTGAATACGGTAGATCCTGAATTGGAAACCGTAATGGATTTCGGGCCTACAACTCAACTGCGATCTGCTTTTACCGAAAGAACTGATGCATGGAACGGACTAAATAAAGTTTACGACCACCTTTCGCTTGACTTTCTATATTCCGATCCTCAACGGGTACTGACATTTCTCGATAACCATGATACCGACCGATGGCTGACAGATATGCCGGACTCTTTAGGCCAATGGAAACAAGCAATAACTTGGCTACTTACTACCCGCGGAATACCTCAAATTTACTACGGCACGGAAATATTAATGCATGGTACAAAAGAAAAGAGCGACGGGCTGATACGTCTTGATATGCCCGGAGGTTTTCCGGGAGATACTACCACGGTATTCAGTCATTACGGACGAAATGACATTCAGAATGAAGCGTATACATTTATCAGTAGTCTACTTAAATGGCGTAAAGGTCTGGCAAACAAGATTATTGCCACCGGTCGATTAAAACATTTCATGCCTCAAAACGGATTATATGTATATTCTAAAAAACTTGATGACAAAGAAATTGTTATAATGATGAATGGCACTGACGAACCTCTGCTTGTAACTATGGAAAACACCATAGAATGCCTGCCATACGGATCTGTGTGGACAGACATAATGAAGAATGAGAATGTCATCATAAAACCGGAAATGAGTTTTACCCCTCGGCAAATACTCATATTACAAAATTTTTAAATATTGACATCATGACACTTGAACAAATAAAAAGACAAATAAGCGACAGATTCGGAATTTCCGAACTGAATCAGATGCAAAAGGATGTGATTGAGACAAAAGAGTCAAATATCATATTACTTTCACCTACCGGTTCAGGCAAAACAATCGCATTTGCAAGTGCCATGCTAATGTCTCTTCCATCTCCGTCGGGAAATAAGATATCAGGCGTCGTAATTGCCCCGTCACGTGAACTTGTGCTACAGATTTATCGTGTAGTAAGAGAAATTGCAACCGGATATAAGACTGTGGTGTTATATGGCGGACATTCTATGACTGATGAAAAAAACTCACTATCACCTATACCAGATATCATTATTGCCACTCCGGGCCGACTTCTCGATCATATTCAACGCTCAAACCTGAATCTTACATCTGCAAGAGTTTTGGTTCTTGACGAATACGACAAATCTCTTGAACTTGGATTTTACGATGAGATGAGGCGCATCGTAAAGAAGATGCCTAATATTGAACGTACTTTGTTGATTTCTGCTACACGACTGGCCGAGATACCACCATTTATGAGTAACAAAGAAGGCGCAACCATCAACTTTCTTAACGAGGACAATCGCGGCCCTCGCCAGCGTACTCAAATTGTGGAGGTTGAAAGTCCGACTACCGACAAACTGGATACCCTTATCGACCTTCTTCATTCCCTTGATAACGGCCGTGTAATAGTATTTGTAAATCACCGGGAGAGCGCAATAAGAGTATATGAGCGATTAAAAAAAGCCGGACTCCCTGTCGGAATATATCATGGCGCGCTTGATCAGTCTGATCGAGAAAAAGCCGTAGACCTCCTTAACAATGGTACGACTCCTATTCTGGTTTCAACTGATCTTGGAGCACGAGGATTGGATATTGACGATGTCCAGAATATCATACACTATCACATTCCGGTTTCTTCTGAAGCATGGACTCATAGAAATGGTCGTACTGCGCGTCAGCAAGCATCGGGAACAGTGTACGTAATAACTTCTGAAAATGACAACCTACCAGATTACATAGTTTTCGACAGGAAATTTGTTCCCACTATACAATCTGACAATCCGATTAAGGCCGACGTATCAACAATACACTTTAATGCCGGAAAAAAAGAGAAAATATCGCGAGGCGATATTGCCGGCTTTTTAATTAAACAATGTGGACTATCAGCTGATCAGGTGGGAAAAATAGTAGTTCGCGACCACAATTCCATAGTCGCTGTACCTCGTGATTGCATCGGAAATATATTATATATAGCCCAAACGCAACGTATTAAAGGCAAGAAACCTAAAGTAACAAAAATGTAGTTCTAAAGCAAGCCGTTGGATTTGTCAAGTAGAGGGCGCAACTGACGGATAAGTTTGTCTGATACTTCAGATTTCAAAAAATTTTCGTACTGTGCATAGCGGTGGATATCAAGACCAACCATATCATAATATCCTGTTTCAAGCAACATATGCGATTTATCATATGCCTCTCGACCATATCCTCCTATCAACGATGACAAATTTAACTGAAACAAGGCACCGGCTGATTTAAGCCGTTTATAATCAGCTTCAGACATATATCGATATCGTTCAGGATGAGCAAGTACCGGGAAATAGCCATTTGAAGCAATGGAGGCGAGCATCCCGTCTAAATCCATAGGTGGATTAAAATAAGAGGTTTCCACCAGAAGCCTATCTGCCTTTATAGGGAGAAAATCTGTTCTTTCCTGACGTTTCAGAAAAAGATTATCAAGCATGTTTTCTGCACCTATCGACAACCCCGGTAAATTAACACCGTGGCACTCCTGTATCAGCTTGTTAAATCTATTTCTTAAATCGGCAGTTTCATTTGGAATATCTTCCATGATGTGAGGAGTAAATACTACATGACGAGTTCCGACTGAACACATCAGCTCCAATATACGGAACGAATCATCAGGAGTGTCTACACCATCATCTACTCCGGGCAAGATATGCGAGTGCCAGTCAACAAAACCGTCTAGGATATTGCTGTCAGCAACAGTTTTCTTTTTAGAGAAAAACCACATAAACATTAAGAGTCTGTTTCACCGTAGCCATAACCATATCCGTAGCCATATCCGTAGCCGTAATGACCATAGCGACCCATCGTGATATGAGTACCATTAAGTAGTACAGTCATTCCGGGGAATTTTTTTGTATCGTAATAATTCTGGATTACCGGAAGCATTTCGCGCATAAGCAGATTTGCTCGAATTACAAATACGGTATAATCGGCAAGCAGTGAAATTATATTGGCGTCGGCAACCAATTCTACTGGAGGACAATCCAGGAACACATAATCATAATTCTGCTTTAGCTCTTCAACAAGCGATTTCAATCTCTGGCTGTACAACAGTTCTGACGGATTCGGAGGCATGGTTCCAATCGGAATCACGTCAAGATTATCGGTATCTTCTACATGATATATAATCTTTCTCCAATCGTCTACCTGACCATTAAGGAAATTTGTCACACCGTTGCTAGGAGAATTAACAGTGAGACTCATAGCGCCCTTTCGTAAATCGAGATCCACAATCACAGTTTTCTTTCCTTTTACCGCGAAAGTAGCACCAAGATTCAATGAGATAAATGTCTTACCGGAACCTGGATTCAGAGAGGTCATCATGACCACCTTTTTAGAAGTATCTGTTCCGATAATAAACTCAAGATTTGTACGTATAACTCGGAATGCCTCATTGATCGAATTACGTTTTTTCGCAGAAACAACGATAGTACGACGATCCGGACTATCGACTTCCGGACGAGTAATCGAGAATATCTTATCAAATAATGAACGCTTGACTTTGGATGAGCCATATTGCGGAATCTCGCCAATAAATGGCACAGATAGTACCTCCATATCCTTTCGTCCACGAACTTTATTATTGAGAGTTTCACGAATAAAAAGGATAAGCGCCGGAAGCAGTATTCCCGCAGCAATTGCTACAAACAATATATTTGTCTTAATCGGCGCTGTCGGAGCATCGTTTCCCATAGGAGGAGTGATAGTGCGGGTATTGTAAGCAGTGAATGCTTGTGACAGTTCATTCTCTTCGCGTTTCTGAAGGAGAAACAAATATAATGATTCTTTTACTTTCTGCTGACGTTCAACCGACAACAGATATTTAGCCTGTGTCGGATTTGACGAAATTTTTGCATTGCTTTTACGTTCGGAATCGCGATATGATGTCAGTTGAACCTGCAATGCCGAAATCTGATTATCTATTGATGTTGCAATTGCTCGCCTCATTTCTGTAATCGCCTTATTGAGGTCAATTACAAGAGGATTACTTTCTGAAGAATTTGCCAGCAGAGTGTTACGCTCAAGAATCTTTGAATTATACTCATCTATTTGATGCTCAAGCGCGGCACTACCGATACCGGAATTTACCGGCAACAACTGTCCTGAATTATCTTTTGACACAATTTCTCTGACATATCGCGCCATATACAACTGATTATTCAGTTCCATCGCCTGGTTACTGGCGTTGCTGGCCTGATCCATATACATCGATGAAACCATGGCTACATCCGGAAGCAGATGTTCACTCTTATAAGAAGATATATCTGAATCTACATTACCGAGTTCCCGTTCAATTACATTCAATCGGTCATCAATAAATTGAGATGTAGATACAGCTATCTGATTCTTATCTTTAACCCAAGTTTCGTTATATACTGCGATAAGCATATTCAGCACATCTTCGGCTCTTTGAGTAGACACATCCGAATATTCAATATCAATGATGTCCGCTTTATCACTATTGAGAGAGACATGCAGCTTTGATTTAAAACTATCTATCGCACCACTATAGGATGAACGTTTAATATGTATTGGCGAGGATGTTTCTGCCACATTAAAAAACGGAGTTTTAGTCACAACAACACGCCCAAGGGGAGTAGATAAAGTATCTCCGATAGCACCGCTTACCTCATAGTCACTAATATCCTTCTTATTGCCGGTCATTGTGAAATCATATAGTTTCACGGCATTACCGTCTTCTGAAATATCGGCAACCACAGTGCACCCCGTATTATCGCTTACATCTACGAAAGATAGCATTATCGGCAAATTCTGACCATACAGAGTCGTACGGTGCATTCCACCCTTAATATAGTAGTTGGTATTCAGATTCAGACGCTTAATCGTTTCCAACAAAATGGCGGGAGATTGTATGGCTATCAATTCATTATGCACATCAGATGCAGAGCTGAACAATCCAAGATCCCCAAACGATGAAAGTTCAGAAGCAAACGATCGGTTCTTGGAGTCCTCTTTTATCATAATTGATGCCATTCTGGTATACGACGGTTCCTGACGTGCAATATAAACTACCGCCAGACAAACGGCCAACCCTATTGACAGTACAAACCATTTCCAGTTTACGATGCAAAGGTTTAGAAAATCCTTTATGCGAAGTTCACTGTCTTGCTGTTCAATATTATCGGAAATATCAGACATATTAAGTATTTGATGAATCAGACGGTATTATTTAAACACTAACACACACACTGTGGTCAGCAACGATGCCAACGAAATCCAGAACGAAGTAGACAAAACATTGTTACCATTGACTGTTGATTGGCGTGCCCGGGTATTATTCGGATCGACATATACAACATCAGTCTGCTGAAGATAGTATACGGGCGACTGAATCAGACCGGCAGCATCAGTAAGGTCTACTTTATATGCAGTAACCTTCCCTGAATCCTCGCGAAGAACATACACATTGCGTCGGTCACCGTAAATTGTCAAATCTCCGGCCTCTCCCAATGCGTCGAGTATCGTGACTCTTTCACGGTCGATATCTATACGTCCAGGCTTGTTAACCTCACCTATGACAGATACAAACAGATTATCGAAATCTACGGTGACGACCGGATCAGAGACCAATTTTCGTTCTATAAGTTCTGTTTTTATCTTTTTTGCTATTTCCTGTCGATTAAGACCTGCTACATGAATCCGACCTAACACCGGAAAATCAATATCACCCTCACTATCGACGACATACGATAACACTTGCTGTGTTCCACCAATTTTACTCTTTGAGTCGCCAACCCGGTGGGTGATAATAGGCAGATTAAACAGGTCGGCCAATTGTGGATCTTTACTGTTAATTACAATTGACAGTTTATCATCCGGACGAGCTTTTATCGTATTACTCTGAGTTATATCAATTACTGTCCCTGAAGTCAGATCCTGTACATATGAAATATCCTTTTTTGCCGATGAACAAGAGGAGACACAACAAATAGACGTCGCCACCATACACAGCAATAAAGACCTATATAATTTCATCTCAATTAATTATTTTAAACAATCAATATTGTTAACAAGATTATTATTGAGCGTTCTATACGCATTTTCTGCAAAATTACTAAAATATTCGCTGTTTTCCTATTTTCTACCGTATTAAGTTCTCTACTGCAAATAAAAACATATAGGATTAACGCTTTTCGCCCCAACGCTCTTTCTGCAATTGAGCCATACGGTCTTCCGACTGATTGCGGCACGGCGACCAAAAACGCATAGACTCTATACCATCGGGAAGAAACTGCTGTACAACAAAATTCCCCGGATAATCATGTGCATACTTATAATTTTTTCCATAATCAAGTTCCTTCATGAGTTTGGTCGGTGCATTGCGTAGATGCAACGGCACAGGCAGATTACCCGACTCTCTCACATACGACAAAGCCTTGTCTATGGCCATATAAGCAGAATTACTTTTTGGAGAATTGGCCAGATAAATAGCACATTCAGCCAATGGAATGCGTCCTTCTGGCCATCCGATTTTATGTATAACGTCGAAGGTTGCATTAGCAAGCAACAATGCATTCGGATTAGCAAGTCCGATATCTTCTGCCGCAAGGATAGCAAGTCGCCGGGCTATGAATTCCGGTTCCTCACCCCCATCTATCATTCGTGCAAGCCAATACACTGCTGCATCCGGGTCTGAACCTCTTATCGATTTAATAAAAGCAGATATAATATCATAGTGCATTTCTCCGCTTTTATCATACACTGCAGGATTCTGTTGCAGACGCTCCGTGACATTCTTATCATTAATTACAATCGTTGCCGGAGCCGGACACGATTGTTCAAGCAGATCAAGGATGTTCAGCAATTTACGCGCATCACCTCCTGAATATCGGAAAAGAGCTTTGGTTGACTCGACTTCTATACATCTATTCGATAATATTTCATCCGCTTTCAGCGCCCTGTCGAGTAGTTGCTGAAGTTGCGGTTCTTCCAATGTTTTTAGTACATAAACTTGGGCACGTGACAACAGCGGCCTTATCACCTCAAACGATGGATTTTCGGTAGTGGCTCCAATCAAAGTTACCGTTCCATTTTCAACAGCGCCAAGCAGACTGTCTTGTTGAGACTTATTAAAACGATGAATCTCATCAATAAACAGTATCGGACGACCTGTAGAAAACATGCTCCGCTGATCATTTTTACAACGTTCGAGTACCTCTCTAACTTCTTTCACCCCAGAACTCACTGCACTTAATGTATAATACGGACTCCGGGTTGTTTTTGCTATAATACCGGCAAGTGTAGTCTTCCCTACCCCGGGCGGCCCCCAGAGTATAAACGATGACACGTGGCCCGACTCAATCATTGAGCGCAGAACACTGCCTTGGCCAACCAGATGTTCTTGTCCTATATAATCGTCCAGCGACTGTGGGCGCAGACGTTCGGCTAAAGGTGCTTGCATATCTACAAATTTAGCAATCTTTTTTCTGATTTATCACAATATATTTCATTTTTAACCGACACTAACACACCTCGTAGGGCCGATCGGTCGTTGATTTAACGTATTTTTGCGTTGAATCACACATTATAGAGGTTGATGTTGTCGTTAGTAATATGTAACTTTGTAAGAATATATCACACACCATCTTCTATGCATAAATATCTCCGACTGACATTGTCGGTTTTCGCTACATCTATATTTTCTGGAGCAGTCGCCCAAGTTTCAGTAAACTCTCCCGTGGCACCGCCGGTTAGCATAAAACCTCCGGTATCATCCGGGCTCGATTGTGTATACGTAGTAAAATCGGCTCAAGGCCTAACTATAAGTTACGACTCGCAACGTACTTCCAGAGCCGTATGGTCGTGCTACGACCAGCGTGGCGGAGGCTTTGCCGAACAGCTTGACAACGTCTCTTATTCCGGCACAACATCCTCGGTGTCGAACCCTCGTGTAAACTGCGGATACATTATCGAAGATGGCTCTGATCGCAAATATTTCTGGATTACAGATTATTCGTCATCTCCATTGCATCTCGAATCGCTTTCCGTTGCCGACGACAGTGACTGTTCTTTTGTTTCACTCAATCTTTCAGGCAACGCCACTCCCATCCACTATTACTCTATCAATGGAATGCGCTTGGAATTATCCAGAGAACTTACATTATCATATTTTTCCCTGGCATACGATGAAACAGCAGAGACATTCACACAGATTACTATCGACAAAGAACTGCCGTCTGCATCCGGAAATATCTACACCGAATCACCGCTCTGCAACACGACATTCACTATTTCTGGTGACCGCTTCACCCGCTTTTGGGGCGATACACAATCTGTCGAATCTGATAATTTTCAAGCCACAGCCGTAGCCGTACACACCTCCGCGACGCAAACCGAGCGCGACAGCGACAATGAACAAAAGTCAGATATGTCATCAGGATTCGGAGGGTCGGCACCATGTGAAATTACATTTACCGCCAACGTCAGCGACGCTGTCGCATTTAAAGAGTGGCAGATAGCAACTGATCCAGAATTTAATCTCGTCACATATCGCGACAACAATACCGACATAACACACATATTTCGTGAAGAAGGCACCAGTTACGTACGCTTTGTGGGAGCGAATGCATCCGGCTTATGTGAAGCCTATGGCGACACTTATGAGGTTGCTATAGGAGCAAGCGATATAAAATGTCCAAATGCATTTTCACCGGGAACTACCGAAGGTGTAAATGACGAGTGGAAAGTCTCATACAAATCTATCGTTGACTTTGAATGTACCATCTTTAACCGATGGGGTGTGAAGATTATCTCGTTTAGCGATCCTTCCCAAGGATGGGATGGCAAATATAAAGGTAAACTCGTTAGTCCGGGTGTATACTACTATGTGATAAAAGCTACCGGTGCCGACGGCAAGAAATACAAATTAAGTGGAGATATTAATATTATCAACCGCAACCCCAATGCCCAGTTCAATGGGTCTACCAATATGTAAATATATCACAATACAATGCATCGCAATACACTATTCTGTCTTACTCTGTTTCTAACTGTCGCCACATCCGCATGTATCGCAGAAAACACAACTGTCGCATCGTCGGATTTCACCTATACTATAAGCCCGAATATTCCAACCCATGTCACATTTGCCGATAAAAAGATTTCTCTTGACCGTACGGATATGTACGAACGCTATGACCGGGAGTTATCGGCTCTTACATATACTCATGGCACAACACTCCTCACCCTGAAACGTGCCAACCGTTACTTTCCTATGTTAGTACCGATTCTTAAAAAAAACAATGTTCCTGAAGACATCATATATCTGGCTTGTATTGAGAGCAATTTAAATATCAGAGCTTATTCTCCGGCCAAAGCTGCCGGATTATGGCAATTTATCCCATCTACCGCAAAAGCATACGGCCTCGAAGTCAATGAATACGTAGACGAACGCTACGATCCCGAACTATCTACCGAAGCCGCATGTCGATATCTTAAAAAAGCATTCCGACAATATGGCAACTGGGAATCTGTTGCAGCATCGTACAACGCCGGCACTGGCCGTATAACCAAAGAACTTGAATCGCAAAATCAATCATCAGCCTACGACCTGTATCTTGTCGACGAGACATCGCGCTATATGTTCCGTCTGTTGGCAATGAAAGAAGTCATGGAACATCCCCTCGACTATGGATTCGTCCTGCGTGCCGACCAATTCTACAATCCTGTACAATATACCTATGTCGAAGTTAATAATCCGGTTGAATCATGGGTAGACTGGGCTGCAAAACATGACCTATCGTTTGCACAGTTACGCGAACACAACCCTTGGATTCGGGCCAAATCATTGCCAAACAAGACAGGCAAGACATATCGTGTGCGAATCCCGAAAAAAACTGATCTCTATAGATCATCGGCCACAAAAAATATATACGACCGACGGTGGATTGCAGACTGACGGTTTTAGATAAAAACAAATCTCGCTACACTCTGTTGATTACTATACATGAAAAATTCTAACGAAAAACTCATCATAGAAGGAGCTCGTGTTCACAATCTTAAAAACATAGATGTCTCCATACCTCATAATACTCTGACGGTAATCACCGGCCTATCCGGTTCCGGCAAATCATCGTTAGCGTTTGACACCATATTCGCAGAAGGACAACGCAGATATATCGAAACATTTTCGGTATACGCACGAAATATGCTCGGAACTCTTGAACGCCCCGACGTAGACTATATAGCAGGACTCTCTCCGGTTATTGCAATTGAGCAAAAAACGACCAACCGTAATCCACGAAGCACAGTAGGTACTACCACTGAAATATACGATTACATGCGACTGCTATATGCCCGCATAGGCGAAGCACGCTCATATATTTCAGGGGCACCGATGGTAAAGTACACCGAAGATAAAATTATATCACTGATTCTTGACCGCTATACCGCACACAAGATCTACATTCTTGCCCCGCTTGTCAAAAACCGTAAAGGCCACTATAAGGAGCTTTTTGAACAGCTACGTCGCAAAGGATTCTTAAATGTGCGCGTCGATGGTGAATTAAAAGAAATCACAGACGGGATGAAGTTGCAACGATATGTCAACCACACCATCGAACTCGTAATCGACAAACTCAAGCCGGGCGAAAAGGAATCATCTCGTCTTCACGAATCTGTTCACACTGCAATGCAGGCTGGAAATAAAGAGATGATGATTTATGATCTTGAAGACGATTCGGTAAGTCATTATAGCCAGATGCTGATGGATCCGATTAGCGGGATCTCATATCGCGAACCGGCGCCACATAATTTTTCATTCAATTCTCCACAGGGTGCATGCCCATGCTGCAAAGGTCTCGGCTACATAAATATTGTCGACAAAGACAAACTTATCCCTGATCCTTCGCTATCAATCCACGGCGGTGGTATCACAGCTCTCGGCGCCTACAAAAACACCATGATTTTCTGGCAGATTGCAGCTATATGCGAGAAATATGGCGCAACGCTAAAAACTCCTATCAACCGGCTTCCCGACGATGCTATAAATGATATCCTTAATGGCACAGACGAACGTCTGCCCATAGTCACTGAAGGCAACAACACATTCTCCTACTTTAATTCTTACGAAGGACTTATAAAATATCTTGAGATTCAGCAATCCGACGATCTTGACAGCAAAAGCCAGAAGTGGAGCGAACAGTTCTACTCCAAAGCAATATGTCCGGAATGTCATGGTGCCCGCCTCAACCGTGAGGCTCTGCACTTTTACATAAACGACAAGAATATATCAGATCTGGCTACAATGGATGTTGAAGATCTATATGAATGGATGAAAGAACTACCCCAACATCTCCATGGCCACACTCTCACTATCGGTAGTGAAATAATTAAGGAAATCACCTCTCGTCTGAAATTTCTGTCAGACATGGGGTTGGGATATCTGTCTCTGAATAGAGCTTCAGCGACCCTTTCTGGAGGAGAAAGCCAGCGTATACGTCTTGCTACTCAATTAGGGTCGGAACTGGTAAATGTGATGTATATTCTCGACGAACCCAGTATCGGCCTTCACCAACGCGACAATAAACGACTCATCAACAGTCTGAAACAGTTACGCGATGCCGGAAACACAATTATAGTAGTTGAGCATGACAAAGAAATCATGCTTGAGGCGGACTATATAGTTGATATCGGCCCTAAAGGAGGGAGAAAAGGTGGAGAAGTTGTATTTTCCGGCACTCCGGCACAGATGCTAAAATCCGATACTGTGACTGCAGAATATCTAAATGGCAAACGAGAAATTCAAGTCAGACCGCAGCCGCGCAAAGGCAACGGAAAATTTCTAACTCTTTCGGGATGCAATGGCAACAACCTCAAAAATGTAACTCTGCGTTTGCCATTAGGTTGCCTCATATGCGTAGCGGGAGTGTCAGGGTCAGGAAAATCATCTCTGATTAACTCTACACTGCAACCCATTTTGTCAAACCATTTCTATCGTTCTACACGCCAACCACTCTCCTACACATCGATTGATGGTATAGAAAATATTGACAAGATAGTAACCGTAGATCAGTCGCCTCTCGGACGTTCGCCACGTTCAAATCCGGCTACATACACCGGACTGTTCACAGATATACGCAATCTGTTTGTTGGACTACCGGAAGCAAAAATACGAGGATATAAGCCAGGACGATTCTCATTTAATATTGCCGGCGGTCGATGTGAAGCATGCAACGGAAATGGTTATAAAACTATCGAGATGAACTTTCTACCGGATGTACTGGTTCCATGCGAAGTATGCGGTGGCAAACGTTATAATCGCGAGACCCTTGAAGTTAGATACAAAGGCAAGTCTATTGCCGATGTTCTTGACATGACCATCAATCAGGCGGTAGAATTTTTCACAGGTATCCCGGCCATACAGAAAAAACTTTCCATACTACAGGAAATCGGACTGGGATATATAAAATTAGGTCAACCATCATCTACCCTCTCCGGCGGTGAAAATCAGCGTGTAAAACTTGCTACCGAGCTGGCAAAACGCGATACGGGAAAAACATTGTTCCTTCTCGACGAACCTACCACCGGATTGCATTTTGAAGATGTAAATACACTTATGTCCGTATTACAACGTCTTGTCGACCGAGGAAATACAGTATTGGTTATTGAACACAACCTCGATGTAATCAAATGTGCAGACTGGACTATTGATATGGGACCTCAAGGAGGTAAAAACGGAGGAAAGATTATTGCCGAAGGTACTCCGGCTGAAATTGCCGCTACAAATTCACCTACCAGTAAATTCTTATCTGAAGAAATGAACAGGTAAAGACCATTTGTAATGCCGATGCGCGAATAAAAAACTATAAACCAGCATATTTTTTTTGCTATTTAGTTTTTTTAGACTAACTTTGTATCCACTTTTGCATGATACGACGGAAAGATACGTAGGTAACATTTGTTGCAATGCTTAGAAAAAGTACGCTTGAAAATATAATACAACACGACATGTCTGAAATTTGGTCGGTTCTCAACAATGAAGAGAAACGCCTAATTGCAGACAATTTTACCATTCATAATTTCAAGAAAAACAAAGTTATCTACAATGAACACGATGCTCCCAAATACCTGTGGTGCCTGCTAAAAGGAAAGGTAAAACTTTATAAAGACGGAATTGGTGGACGTCAGCAGATCGTTAGACTTATCCGCCCGATTCAATATTTTGGTTATCGCGCTTACTTTGCCGGCGAACCCTATATATCATCGGCCGGAGCTTTTGAACCATCTACCCTGGGAGCAATACCAATGGATATAGTGTTAGAGTTAGTCCAAAGCAACATCAGACTCGCGCTATTCTTTATCAGTGAACTGTCTCACAACCTCGGCCATTCCGACTCAAAACTTGTCAATCTAACACAAAAACATATCCGCGGTCGTCTCGCCGAAGCACTTATCGGTCTCTATGAAAGTTACGGTTACGAGGATGATGGCATTACTCTCCGTATATATATGACCAGAGAAGACCTTGCCAGTCTATCAAATATGACAACATCAAATGCGATACGCACACTATCGGCATTTGCCAACGAAAAGTTGATAATCGTAGACGGTCGACGTATAAAAATTACAGACGAAGAAGCCTTGCGAAAAATTTCCCAATTCGGATAACTTTTAGCTATCAGCTATTTTTGATTGGAGCAGGCTGATCAAATTCTAAAAACAATAGGAAGAATATAATACACCGGCACAGCACGTTCCCCTATTCTACCGGCATTCCATTTAGGCATTTCTTCTATTATTCTTATTGCCTCATTATCCAATGAAGGATCAATACCTTTAAGCACATTGATGTGCGATATACTTCCGTCGGTATTCACAACAAACGAGCAAAGCACCCGACCCTGAATGCCATTACGATAAGCTTCTGCAGGATAACGTCTGGAATTATTAATATAACTATATAGAGCGCTTATTCCTCCCGGAAAAGCGGGTTGCACATCTGCCGATTCAATATCGTATGCTTCTACAGATTCAACCTGCATAGATCGACACACAGAAGTCATGCCGGACGAAGATGCCGACACTGTACACGATGTAGATATAGTATAACGACACTGCCCGTGTACGCCGGCAACGAAAGCGATAACAGATGCAAGCATCAGCAATGTCCGTCTTAAGTCATTCATGTATAACAAGAGAGAGTATGTGATATCATTTATTTTATACACGACAAAGATAATGACTCACGACCGATAGATGCAACTATTTAGCATTTCTTAATTCTGTTTTTCAATATAATTCACTCCATTTTAGGTTTATTCACATTCGCGGCACTTTTATTGCATCTATATATAATACATTCTACAGCCTGTATCTGACAGCCTGTATCTGATAATCCTGAAAAAACATTTTAACAAAATCATTTGTAAGAAAAAAATATTCTCTGTATCTTTGCATCATAAGATAGGTAAAATATTACCATCAACATTTCAACTACTCTATTTCTACCGGCAATCGCGTTGCCTAAATTGTATACGATATACAACTCCAGTAATTATGTTTTAATCCTGTCTTAATTCGCACCGGCAGGTTAAAAAATCTCACCAGATCTTATATTCATTAAAACAACAAGTCAACACTCAATATATGTATTATAAAATGCTCGAACTCGAGTCGATGACTTTGAACCAGCTTCAAGAAATCGCCTCAAACATGGGTCTAAAAAAAGCAGCCAATTCCGACAATCCGGAAGAAATCGCATATGCGATTCTTGACGAACAGGCTGTAATTAAATCTCAAACCGTCACTGCTGAAAAATCTACACGCGACAAAAAAAAGCGTGAAACTACTACAAAAACAGCAAAAAACAAATCTCAAAAAAAAGACTCCGACCTACCGAGCAATGATATTGTAGACAAGAATCAAGCAGAAACCAAGCCAAACACGACTATAGAATCTCCGACTGACAATACAGCAGTACAGCAACCTTCAGAAGATACCGTAGCGCCGCCAAAGCGCAAACGAGGACGGCCGGCCAAGGTTCGCCCGACCGAGACCCAATTAACTTCTGAATCAGCCAATACACAGGAAATGCCTGTCGAGGCCAACGGCGCCACTCCTGAAGCGGTTTCAGTTAATTCAGACAATACTAACGTTACCCAGGATGAAAATAAAAGTATTGTAGAAAAGACAAAACCAACCAATGATTCTGTTTCACAAGAAATCAATAATGAAGAGAATGCAACCTCTCTTGAAGCAATAGCACAACCTGTGAAACGTGACCGCGATTTTGGCTCATTCTTCCACTCCGAGCGTAAATTTGTACCAAGATCTCAACGCGAGAAAGATGCAGCGGCTGCAATGGCTGCCAATGCGCCGATCATTGTAAGAGAACCGGGAAAAGAACAGCAGGAATACGACAACAACAATCAACCACAGTTCCAAAACAAGAATAAAAAGAAGAAAAACAAAAATCAGCAACAACAAAACCAGCAACAAGCACCAAAAATACCACAATACAACTTCGATGGGATTCTCACTACGCTTGGAGTCCTTGAAATTGTACCTGAAGGATATGGTTTTCTACGCTCAAGCGACTACAACTACCTCGCTTCCCCCGATGATATATACGTGACCCAATCGCAGATTAAGCAGTTCGGATTAAAAACAGGTGACGTGGTAGAAGCTGCCATCCGTCCACCTCGCGAAGGCGAAAAATATTTCCCGATGACCAATGTACTGATGGTAAACGGACGTTCACCCGAATTTATACGCGACCGTGTGGCTTTTGAGCATCTCACACCACTATTCCCCGAACAGAAATTCGATCTGACCGGAGGTGACATGACCAACAACATGTCTACCCGCATTGTCGATATGTTTTCCCCTATTGGCAAAGGACAGCGAGCTCTTATTGTTGCGCCGCCAAAAACTGGTAAAACAATTCTTCTTAAAGATATAGCTAACGCTATTGCAGAAAATCACCCCGACACCTACATTATAATTCTTCTCATTGACGAACGACCGGAAGAAGTTACCGACATGAGTCGAAGTGTTAATGCAGAAGTTATTGCATCGACTTTTGACGAGCCGGCTGAACGTCATGTTAAGATCGCAAGCATTGTATTGGAAAAAGCCAAACGAATGGTAGAATGCGGACACGATGTAGTTATTCTGCTCGACTCTATTACACGTCTCGCACGTGCATACAACACCGTTTCTCCGGCTTCAGGTAAAATTCTTTCCGGAGGTGTCGATGCGAATGCCTTGCAGAAACCCAAACGCTTCTTCGGAGCTGCCCGTAACATTGAAAACGGCGGGTCTCTGACCATTATCGCAACGGCACTTACAGAGACAAGTTCCAAGATGGATGAAGTGATATTTGAAGAATTCAAAGGTACCGGTAACATGGAACTGCAACTCGACAGAAAGCTATCTAACAAACGTATATTCCCGGCTGTAGATATCATCGCTTCATCAACACGCCGCGACGATCTGCTCGTTCGCCCGGAAACTCTGCAACGCATGTGGATTCTACGTCGCTATCTGTCCGACAGAACATCCATTGAAGCTATGGAATTCATGCAGGATCAAATGAACAAAACCCGGGATAACGATGAATTACTTCGCTCGATGAATGCCTGATGTCAATGCGGCAGCCCGATGTCGGTAAAGCTGAAAATATTTTTAGTCATTGCTATAGCTACGATCCTTGCCGGATGTAGCTCTACACGACATGTACCCGACGGAAAATATCTGTTAGACAAAACCCGTATTGAAATCACCGACAACAACGACGTATCCGCATCAGAGCTGAACAACTTTTTAAGGCAGAGTCCAAATCATAAAGTTTTGGGATTCTGGAAATTGCAGCTTGACACATACAATCTTTCCGGAAAAGACTCAACACGTCGTATCAACAGGTTTATACGTAAACTCGGGCGACCGCCAGTGATTTATGACGAAGCTCTGACCAATGCGTCTGCCGGACAATTACGTCAGGCTCTGATCAATCGAGGCTATATGGATGTCTCTGTCGAAATTGATTCAATACTTCATCCCGACAAAAAGAAGGCCGAAATAACGTATCGTATCACTACAGGACGCCCCCACTTCATCTCGACAATTGACTATGATATTCCTGATTCTACAATACGATCACTTATTTTGAGTCAGAAAAAGAATATCATAATACAATCAGGAGATCCTCTCGACCGTAACAAACTTGAACAACAGCGAATATCGCTTACGGAGTATCTTCGCGACAAAGGTTACTATGCATTCAGTAAAGACTGTATAAAATTTGTAGCTGATACTGCGGCAAACTCGCTCGATGTCGATCTGACTATGCGT
Source organism: uncultured Muribaculum sp. (assembly GCA_964578325.1). Lineage (GTDB taxonomy): Bacteria > Bacteroidota > Bacteroidia > Bacteroidales > Muribaculaceae > Muribaculum. The sequence continues at coordinate 20,849 of CAZOCO010000003.1, read as the reverse complement.
ATTCGTCTACCTTACCAGCCCAACGATTCGTCTCGCTACGACAATCCATTTCGCCCGTATACATTGCGTAAGGTTGTAATTGTTACCGACTATAACCCGGCAACCGACTATGGCCGCGAGAACTACGAAAGTCAGGACACTGTATCATATCATGGTTTATCGATTCTTTACAGCCATGATCATTATCTCAAACCAGCTATATTAAATGAGGCTTGTTTTCTCCGTCCCGGACAAAAATTCAGTCAACGCGATGTCAACCTCACATATGAAGCGCTTGGACGATTAAGTATTTTAAGATACGTAAATATTGATTTCCGACCGGTTAGCCATAGCGAAATAGATGCATACATTTTGCTCACACGCGGGAAAAAACAATCTGTATCACTCGAATTGGAAGGAACAAATTCTGAAGGCGACTTCGGAGTTGGTGCAAGTATCACATATCAGCATCGCAATCTAGCTAAAGGCTCTGAAACACTTACAACCAAACTGCGCGGAAGTTACGAAAGCCTTTCGGGAGATTTCTCCGGTCTGATAAATCACCATTACATGGAATATGCATTTGAGACAGGCATCGCCTTCCCTCGTTTCAAAGCACCGTTTCTTCGGAATTCATTTAAGCGAAAAGTAAAAGCGACTACCGAATTTGCCGTATCGTTCAATTACCAGGAACGACCGGAATACACCCGTATCATTGCCGGCGGTACATGGAGATACAAGTGGAACAATGCATCCGGAACGCTACGTCACCGCTATGATTTAATCGACATAAATTATGTACGCCTACCTCGTAGCACGATAGATTTCCTGAACCAGATTGCACCTTCAAATCCGCTGCTTCGGTATTCCTACGAAGACCACTTCATCATGCTTACCGGATACACATACCAACGTACCAATAAGCGGCAGATATCAGCGACATCACTTACCCGCAAAGATTTTCAACGTAGCATATTCTCCCTACGTGTTAATATAGAAACCGCGGGAAATCTTCTATACCTGTTGTCGTCGGCCACCGGTCAGCATCGCAACGACGGCGCATACAAAATCTTCGGCATACAGTATGCCCAATATGCCAAGGCCGATGCAGACTATACATTTTCTCACAATTTTTCCCCACGCAACTCCCTGTCATTTCATGCCGGACTAGGCCTTGGCGTACCATATGCCAACTCCTCTATGATTCCATTTGAAAAGCGATTCTACGCCGGTGGGGCCAATGGAGTCAGAGGATGGGGAGTACGCACGTTGGGGCCCGGAAAATTTGTATCGTCAAACTCTGTCACCGACTTTATAAATCAGTGCGGCGACATCAGATTGTATCTCTCTACCGAATTCCGTACAAAATTATTTTGGGTTCTTGAAGGCGCTCTGTTTATTGATGCCGGAAACATCTGGACTATACGCTCATACGAGAACCAACCCGGAGGTAAATTCTATTTCAATCAGTTCTACAAGCAGATAGCAGCATCCTATGGATGTGGTCTGCGCATGGACTTCACATATTTTCTCCTGCGTCTTGACCTCGGTATCAAAGCCCACAACCCGGCCGAAGGAGCCGATCCTTGGCCCCTGATTCACCCCCGATGGCATCGCGACGCTACATTCCATTTCTCTGTAGGATACCCATTTTAAATACTATACGATGAAAACTCTTGCAATATTTGATCTTGACGGCACTTTACTCAATACTATTGATGATCTTGGCACCGCGACAAACTTCGCCCTTAATACGCTGAATTATCCGGTACATCCTATCGAATCGTATCCTTATATGGTAGGCAATGGGGTCAGAAAACTTATCGAACGCGCACTACCCAACGAGTTAAGCGATGACGACCGTACCGTCGCTGAAATGTTGAAAATATTCAAAGAATACTACGATACTCATTCCACAGTACACTCCCACCCATATCCAGGCATTACAGATCTTCTAAAATCTTTAGCCGAACGAGGTGTCAATGTAGCTGTAGCATCAAACAAGTATGATCAAGCTGTAAAGAACTTGATTGCTCATTTTTTTCCGGAAACCCAATGGGTCGCCGTATGCGGGCAAAAAGAAGGTGTACCAGTCAAGCCCGATCCGTCCATTGTATTTGACATTCTGAATCAATTTCCAACACCTAAAGAGCAGGTAATTTATATCGGAGACTCCGGAGTCGATATGACTACTGCCAATAGAGCATGTGTCGAATCCGTAGGCGTTACGTGGGGATTCAGACCGGAGTCTGAACTCCGTGAAGCATATGCCGACCATATCATCCATCGTCCGGATGAACTGTTGCAACTGATTTGAACTATTGGTCGTAGACAATCGTTTTTATCATAAATAAAACAAAAAGATATGAAACTTCCCGAAATTTTAGGCGTAGACCAGAACGGCAACGAAGTTAAATCATCTGACTTTGCCGGACAGAAATTAATTCTTTACTTTTATCCTAAAGACTCTACTCCGGGATGTACTGCCGAAGCCTGCAGTCTGCGCGACAACTATCAACAATTCATTAATAAAGGTTACGCCGTAGTCGGTGTAAGTTGCGACTCCACCGCAAGCCATCAGCGTTTCATCGAAAAAAATTCATTACCGTTCACACTGATTTCCGATCCCGAACATCGTCTGGCAGAAACTATGGGTGTGTGGGGCGAGAAAACTATGGCCGGGAGAAAATATATGGGCATTCTTCGTACGACTTTCATAATTGATGAAAACGGGAACATTCAATACACTATAGGGCCAAAAGAAATCAAAACCAAAATCCACGGCCAGCAACTGCTTGAAATTATTGGCCAATAGAATTTTTATTCTTTTTATCCTTACGTTTTTTTCCTCCTCCCGCCTTAAGGAAACGCCTTCTATGTTTCTTTTTCGGTTCGGGGGGAGTAAACGTTTCAAGCAACTTTTTCATATCTGACTTTGTAAGTCGCGGATTATGAAACGCCTTATCTAAAAGAAACTCCACACATTTCCTTATCTGCTTTTCATTCCGGATATTTTTTATTTTAGCAATTTCCGACGGGCTTATCGGCAAATGATAACCAAACATATCCGTTTTATCCGACATAAGAGAATCTGAAAGTGTCACTATGTCACTTATCTGATGCGGCATGCAGTATTCCGGAGCCATAGACTTGTTATCAGCATCAATCAGAGCCAGAAGGTCATTAAACCTTCTGCGGGTAGTACACTTGTACTGAATCCGTCTAATATCCGGCACTCTGGTGACATCCACTCTATCACCCCAATGCTTCGTTACCATATGATTCACTACAAGGAATTCCACTTTTTTTATAAAATCAGAACGATAACGCAAATGTCTTAATATCTTATTTACCAATCTACCTGTGCGCTCATGGCGTGGATAGTGTACCTCACCGTCGCTTCCGGTGACTCGCGACGTTGTTTTTCCAATATCGTGTAGTAATGCGGCCATTCTCAACTGAATATCAGCCGGAACTTGGTCTACGACCTTTAGAGTATGCTCCCACACACTGCCGCAATGTCGGTGATTCTGATCAAGCGAATATGTTTTTTCGAGTTCAGGAATCACAAAATTCATAGCACCCGTTTGCCTTAACAATTCAAGTCCGACACTGGGCATATCACACAATAGTATTTTCTCAAGTTCGCCCCTTATACGCTCAACCGACACAATATTCATTCGATTGACATTTCGTATCATCGCGGCATAAGTTTCCTGGTCTATATTCCACCCGAATCGGGTTGCAAAACGAATACACCTGAGTATACGCACAGGATCATCGTCATATGTCACATCCGGATCGTTTGGAGTACGGATTATTTGATTCTTAATGTCATCAATGCCGCGATTGGTTATGTCAATAAATGTGCGGTTGGTTATATCGTAATATATCGAATTTATAGTAAGATCTCGGCGCACACAATCCTCTTCAATCGAGCCGAAAGCTGTTTCTGGATTTCGGCTTGTGCGGTCAGTATATTTTTCCCGGCGGGTCTGTACAAGCTCTATCTCGTCGTCAGGAAATTCAGTCAGATTCAGTTTTGCCGTTCCATATTTTACAAATTCAGTAGGCACATCGACTGTAAGTCCTTGTTCATACAGCCACCGGCCAAACCTGACACCTCCATCCGGACGATTAACAGCCAGATCAACATCCTTTATCGGGAGATTCATCAATTCGTCGCGGCAACAACCGCCTACGGCGTATACAGCTCCTTCCCATTCTGTTCCGGCAATCAGGTTGCGAAGATAATCGCATATATTATGATAAAGCTCCGTAGTCATAATTTTCGGTACAAAGATACTGAAAAACCTCGAATTACGACAGGTCAAAAAAATAATTATGGTGTGAATTTCCGATTAAAAAACTCACACCATAGATCTTAACTGATTTTATTCTGCTACATCAAATCCGGCAGCCGAGACAGCGGCAACAATGGCCTTTCCATCATGTTTACCCTCTACTTTGGCTATTCCTGACGTCAAATCTACACTCACCTGCTCCACACCTTCTACAGCTGCGATTGCTTTTGTCACAGACGCTTGGCAGTGGGGGCAATTCATTCCTTTAATTTTATATTCTGTTATCATATCACTATTTATATTGGTTTTAATTAAAAATCTGTTTTTAATCTGAGTATATATCAGCAGGCAGCATAATATTACCGAACATAGTGTCGGAAACAAGCCAAATGTATGGCTTCCGTGACACGCATCCGCGCACATTCCGACAACAAACCATCTGGCAGGCAACACATAATCAATCAATAGTCCGAATACTATTGCACCCAATACGATCGACGCCAGATATATGGCTGCGGTTTTTCTTCCCATTTCTCTTGAAATCAGAGCATACGAAGCAAAATTCACGGCAGGACCGGCCATAAGTAGCACCAATGCTGTTCCGGGAGACAAACCTTTCATCACAAGAGACATTGCAATTGGAATAGACCCCGTGGCACACACATACATCGGTATCGCAATCAGCAGTACAGCAATCATCGCTACGATAGGACGATCGCCAATTGCCGCAAAAAAATCAGCCGGGACATATACCGTGATCAGTGCCGCAACCAACAATCCGACAACGAGCCAGCCGCCTATACTCCCTACAAGATCTATAAAACCATATGTTAAAGCATCTTTTATTCGTTTAGAGACAGACTGCCGTTCATTTGTTTTTTCAATCTCATAGCATACATCATCATTGGTATTTTTGTTTTCAGCACGGCCCACGGCCCAACCTCCAAATACCGATGTGACCCAAGCGGCAACCGGACGCACTACGGCAAAAGCCGGACCAAGCAACGACCATGTAGCAGCAATACTATCAACCCCGGTCTGCGGAGTAGCAATCAGGAATGATGTCGACGCCGCCTTCGACGCCCCATTTCGCCGCATCGCTATCGCTGTCGGCAAAACACCGCACGAACACAACGGCAACGGCACTCCAATCAGAGCCGCTTTGACTACTGACTTTATGTCTTTGCCCGCAAGATGACGCGAAAACATTTGCTCCGGAATAAACGCATGAAGCACTCCGGCAATCAGAAAGCCGAACAAGATGTAAGGCGACATCTCGTTGAGCATGTATAGCAATGAATTAAAAATTTCCATACCCATTAATTTTTTTACAAAATTACGGATATGGACACATTTCTCCGTTACATAATTACATCATAACTTTATACCGCGATACGATTATATCCGAGGTCTCACACTTCTGAAAGCGGGATACGCCCCACTCCTATAGTTTTAAATTCGGTAGGTGTAAGTCCTGTAACCTGCTTAAACTGTCTGGACAGATGCGCAACCGATGAATATCCCATCAGATGAGCTATTTCCGACATTGACATCTGCTCATATTTTATCAGTTCTTTTACACGTTCGACCCGGATATTCATGTAGTAATTTTCGATACTACGCCCCTCTATGCTTGAAAACAACCGGCTCAACGAAGTATACGACAATCCGAATTTACCCGCTAACATCTCCTTCAGATTTTCCCGGTGACCGTTTACATCTTTGCGGGAAATATCAATAAGAGTACGTTTTATAGCATCAACAATACCAGCCTCGCGCGACTGGATCAGCTCAAACCCTTCTTTATTCAAAGCTCGTTCCAGTTCTTTAAGTCGATCTTCTGTCAGTTCATCCTCGACAATAGCACTTCCTAACTCCACATGCGATACATGCAGTCGCAATTCGTCATCAAGTACACGCTTCACACTCTCGACGCAATGGCGACATACCATATTTTTTATTGTAAGTTTCATTTTCACGAAATTTAAGTGCGTATAATCCGATCATATACCATTTACAAAGATATATATTTTGCTTGAATCGACGAAATAGCGTAACTTCGCACATATGGAACAGGAATTTTCATCGCAACTGCTCGACAACGCTGTCAACCAGCTTTCACGTCTGCCTGGTATCGGACGTAAGACTGCCCTTCGGCTCGCTCTGCACATCCTGCGTCAGGAGCCGGAAATGGGGCAAGCACTGGGCCAGTCTATCATTGATCTGCGCGAAGGCATACGCTATTGCTCTGTATGCCATAATATTTCTGAAGAAGACACATGTAGCATATGTGCCGACAACAACCGTGATTCGACTACGGTATGCGTTGTCGAAAATGTTCGCGATGTCATGAGCTTCGAGCGTACAGGCCAATATCGCGGACTATACCATGTGTTGGGAGGAGTCATCTCGCCAATGGATGGCATAGGCCCCGATATGATTGAGATTCCATCACTTATTGAGCGTATACATACCGGCAACGTAAAAGAAGTGATTTTAGCTCTTGGTGCGACAATGGAAGGAGAGACGACGAGTTTTTACATCTACCGTAAGCTCAATGATTGCGATGTCCGCATCACACAGCTGGCACGCGGAGTGTCGGTAGGAAACGAAATTGAGTATACCGACGAAGTCACCCTCGGTCGTTCACTCATCAACCGAACACTCTTCAAAGATACATTCAAGCATTAATACTCCAAACCTCTGTGCCATACGGTTCTGCCCTCAACTATCCATACATACCGGCTCATCGGTTGCTTCAAGTTTAAAGAATACCGGGCGTAGCCCATCGTTGCAACATGCTATTGCTATTCCCTCGTTGCGAACCCAGCTGTCTTTATACCAGAATGTTTTTGCCCCATTTGTCAATGCGAATACATATGGATAGATAGCATGCCACGCTCCATCGCAAAATCCATCTGGTTTTCCGAGCGCGGAGTAAAATACTTGACCCTCCTTCACCGCCTCACAAGGGCGGAGACTACCTACTCCATATTTTTTTACCAGATCCTCGTTAAAGGAGCAACGCAACACGGTTATTTTTACTTTATTCATTATCAATATCAAAATTATTGTTTGTCGTACCCGATAACTTCAGATGATATCAGTCTGACAAGATCTGAATATTATCGTAGCGGGAGCTACAAATTTACATCAGCTTTATCAGAATATACTACCTGCCCTTTTACAATATATACCAATTTCTATGCTCTATTGCTAATTCCGGATAAAATAGGTAATTTTGTGTATGCGGAATATTCTGAAAATTAAGCGCCCAAACGATTTTTTGCATCATGTAGGATGCGAAAGCAAACATCCACATGTAGGTGTAGTAGACTATGCCGAAGTGTCACCGGTACCAAAAAGTCTCAACCATTACGGTACTTATGGTATATTCATGCATAGCAATATTCCGGAAGGCCTGATTTACGGATGCGGTGGATATGAACACAAAGGAGGTTCTCTTATATGTGTCGCACCCGGACAAATTGGCGGCAATGAAGACGACGGAACTTTGATTGATATTGACGGTTGGGCGTTACTGTTTCACCCAGATCTGCTTAAGGGGACATTTCTCGAAGAGAAAATCCGGCAATACACCTTCTTCGACTACAACCTAAACATTCCGTTATACACGACACAGCCGGATTGGGAAAACTTAACCTGTCTGATGAAAGCCATCAAATCGGAATCTGAAAATTGCACGGATACACTCGATCGCGAAATAATTGTAGGTTATATCGGCATAATACTAAACTATTGCCAGAGATTATACAAAAGACAGTTCTCTACACATACAGTAAGAGACAACGACATTTTACAGCGCTACAACCAGCTCATCGAACACTATTTCGACGAAGGATTACACCTGACACTTGGACTCCCTGAAGTGAAATGGTTTGCCAATAAATTATGCATGACGCCTAATTATTTCAGCGAATTAATCAACCGTTTATCAGGCAATACAGCCGGAAACATTTTACGCGAACATATAATACGCCTTGCAAAAAATAAGCTGACAGCCACTGGCAATATCTCCCATGTAGCGTATGCACTCGGATTCCAATATCCACAACATTTCACCCGGATGTTCAAAAAACAGACAGGTCTTACTCCGAGCCAATATCTCTCAAAAAAATCAATTGATTCCAGCTCTCTTTCATAGACTGTCTTTTTTGTCGTTTGCTGATTTTTGTGTAATTTAGCGTATAAATCAATTCTAACCTATTTTTCAAAAAAACAATGGCCGAAGATAATATGATGTTTGATGAGCAACAAGCCGTCAAATTTATAAAAAATTACATACCTACCGATATAGCACAGCTTTATTCCGGCGACGAGATACTCAACATTATCGATATGATCTGGGACTTCTACGAAGACAACGGTCTGCTTGAAATCCCGGCGACTGACGACGATACAACTCTCGACGAAGAAAAACTACTCGACTACGTAAACAAAATGCTAAAAAAAGACAAACTGGCCGTAGTCGATAAAGACCACGTAAAATATATCGTCGATGGTGAACTGGCCTACGAACGTTCTATCGGACTGGAGGAATGAAACTGATTCCTTGCCTGCGGCTCGTCGGTATCGCTTTTCTACTGACAGCTATTTCATCGCCCCTTACTTGCGACGCGCAAAATTTTTGGAAACGGGTATCAAATAAGACTAAAACAGAAGAGCAACACAAAACGTCTGAAAAGAAAGGAAAAAAATCAACATCCGTTTCGCCTTTAGATTTATCGCTTGACGAGAATATACTTCAACCGGCTATTTCAAGCAAAGATCATGAGCCGATCAGCCGACACATGAAATTGCTTGCAAAAAAATTGTCGGATAGAAAAATCGAGCGAATAGAAATCATGCGAAATGCCGAAGTCATCGTCGCAACTATTTCTACCGACATGCTGTTCGCCCCAAACGACACTATATTATTGTCAAAGGCATCTGAAATACTACAACCATACACCCAACTACTGCACGACCATGCCGGTCAATACAAATTAGTACTTGCTCTACACACCGACGATACCGGCAGTGAGCAGTATTCCGACCGATTAAGCGAAAGTCGCGTAAATGCCGTATACGATGTTTTGAATCGTGCGACAATGGATACAGATCTTCTCATTCCCTATGCGATGGGGGCAAGCGACCCTCGCCAGTCCAATCTGTCGCGACAAGGCAGAGCAGCCAACCGTCGTCTTGAAATATATATTGTGCCTACATCAAAGTTGCAACAAATCGTCCATAATAAAAAGTAACCCACTACATGAAAACTCGCTACCTTCTTCCAGTTGCTATAGCTGCGCTGGCATATAGCTGCAACAATCATACTCCATCTTCATCATACGACATTTCAATCGCAGTGCCAATGGGCACTGAAGATGGTACAACAATCTATCTTACCGACTATGATACCGACACAAATATTGACAGTGCGGTTGTTGTCGGAGATACTCTACTTATGCACGGAGAGATAAATCAACCAACATTAGTCCGTATAAAATTTCCATCAGGCCGACGCACATTTATTCTTGAACCGGGAAACATATCGATTGATGCCGATGGAGTTGCCACAGGCACACAGCTTAACGACGAATTTGAGGAATTTGGACAACGGCTCGAATATCTTGAAACCATAGACAATGACTCCACCATAGCTCTACTTCGAGACTTATGCCATAAAACCCTTGCAAAAGAGAATCCCGTCGGTTATTTCGCACTCATTCAGCTTAATTACTATATTGATCTGACCGAACTCGACTCGCTACTGGCATCCTATCCATACTATTCTGACTTTAACCGCATAAAGCGCAATCGCACAGCAAAACTCCGGGAAGCCCAGACAGCACCCGGCATGCCGTATGCCGATTTTGAAATTGAAGTCGACGACTCTATTACAAACCGACTTTCCGACTACATAAAGCCCGGACATTACACTCTGGTCGACTATTGGGCCAGCTGGTGTCGCTACTGCATCATGGAAATTCCTAATCTTAAAAATTTAGCTAAAGAATATGGCGATAAAGGCCTTAATATCGTGGGAGTTGCCGTATGGGACGATAAAACTGCGTCAGAGCAATCCATAGCCAAACATGATGTAACTTGGCCTCAAATTCTTAATGCACAGAGTATCCCAACTGATCTATATGGAATCACCGGCATCCCACAGATAATGCTTATCGGCCCTGACGGCACTATTACGGCGAGAAACCTTCAGGGAGAACGGTTGAAAGCTGTCGTCGACAGCGTAATGACCGATTTCGCCATAACTGAATAATACATAAATACGATGCTTGGCAATTTCATATATTCAAATCCTACTACAGTCTATTTCGGAGACAACGCACAGCAACATCTCCCGACGGCACTTAAACAGTACGGAAAAAGGGTTCTTCTGGTATATGGCTCCGGCTCGATAAAGCACAACGGCATTTACAATGATGTAGTTAAAGCACTTAAAACTACCGGTAAGACAATAATAGAACTGGCTGGCGTAATGCCAAACCCAACACTCGAAAAACTATATGAAGGTATTGAGCTAGCACGACGCGAATCAGTCGATCTGATTCTGGCTGTCGGTGGTGGTTCTGTCATTGACTATGCCAAAGCGGTTTCTGTCTCCGTAAATTTCGATGGTGATCCATGGGAATATTTCTTTTTAAAACAGCAGAATCCACCTGTCGACCAAAAAATCATACCGGTAGGATGTGTGCTGACCATGGTAGGCACCGGTTCTGAAATGAACGGCGGGTCTGTAATTACCAATTATGCCACACATCTTAAGATCACTAAAAAATTCGGTCCGGAAGTAATGCCACGGTTCGCGATACTTAATCCGACATACACATTTTCAGTTCCGTATCGACAGATGGTATCAGGTATTTTTGATGTTATGAGTCATATAATGGAGCAATATTTTTCTGGAACCGATGACAACACATCAGACTATGTTGCTGAAGGACTTATGCGTTCTCTCATTCATTCGTCTCTCATAGCTATCGACGATCCACACGACTACGAGGCTCGCTCCAACATTATGTGGACAGCCACCTGGGCTCTTAACACCATGATAGGCATGGGCAAGACACAAGATTGGGAAATACACATGATAGGCAAAGCTATCGCAGCATATACCGATGCGACTCACGGCATGACACTGTCGGGTGTGACAATCCCTTACTATCGACTTGTAATGCAGTATGGGTTTCCTAAATTTGTCAGATTCGCCCGAAATGTATGGGAAATTTCACCTGACGGTAAAACAGACGAAGAAATAGCCATTGCCGGTCTGGATGCAATGCTCTCCTGGATGAAACGACTCGGAGTAGCCACTGAAATATCATCACTTGGTGTAACCGCCGATATGATTGACGGAATTGTAGATGCCACATTCATCTGTACTGGCGGATATCACACACTGACACGCACCGAAATCGCCCACATTCTCCATTCAAGCCTTTGACTCCGGGATATATGTTTAGACTCCGATTCCTATTACTACTGCTACTAACCGTAACCTCCCTGCGACTGTTTGCATATGAGCCCCTTATTTTTTCTTCTGCCGACATATCGCATATAGGGATATATATAGAGGATCTTGCCACCGGAAAGACTGTCGCTACATATAACGACAAGAAAGTTCTTGTCCCCGCTTCTGTCATGAAATCAGTCACTGCTGCATCGGTTCAGCAGCTTGTACCGGCATCTTTCTGTTTTGTAACGAAAGTCTATCCAACCGGAGTAATAGATGGCAAGACACTCTACGGAAATATTATAATAGAAGGCTCTGGAGATCCGACCCTCGGATCAAGATTTTTTTCAGACACACAGCCCGACTTTATAAAACAAGTCGTAAGACACATCCGTTCTATCGGTATAGATTCTATATCAGGTGATATACTCATAGACGAATCTTGTCGTTCATCGATAGGAGTTTCACCTTACTGGCTGCAGGAAGATTTTGCATGGGAATACGGAGCCGGTCTTTTCGGCATAAATTTCCGAGACAATAGTTTTTCAATGTCACTGTCGGCCGGAACCGAGCCCAAGGTAAAAATATCCGACATTGAAGTAGAGAATCTTACTACCCGCACCGGATCTGACGAAATTGTAGCGATGCGTGGTTACGATTCTTCTGTACTGACAATCAGTGGTTCAGTCGCTAAAACATATGCATCGCGCTATTCCCTTCCATCGCCTGCTGTCGAACTTTACACATCTCTTTTATCCGCATTGACTTCCAACGGAATCACTATTGGAGAAAACATCATCGATGATTCATCCACACCGGATCTCACAAAGGCTTTCGCTTATAAATCACCTTCGCGCGACAAGATACTTAAAGTAATGATGCATAAGAGCGACAATCTGTTTGCGGAAGGTATGCTGCACTCTTTAGCCAACAAAACTACGGCCGCCGTAAAGCGCGAACGCGACCTATGGTCGTCGCGTGGCATTGACTTAAGTGGCTCAAGATGGCTTGACGGTAGCGGTTTATCTCCGGTAGAACGTATCTCACCTCGTACTCTCGGACAAATTCTATCATCAATGGCACGCAGCACCGGCTCTGCAGAATATATTGCAATCTTCCCTTTGGCAGGACGCGACGGCACCGTGAAATCACTTTTGAAAGATACCCGACTTGATGGACGCATGGCTCTGAAGTCCGGTAGCATGAACGGGGTGAAATGTTATGCCGGTTACCGCCTCGATTTAGCCGGACGCCCTACCCATACCGTTGTCATTATGGTCAATGGTTTTTCATGTAAAGGTTCGGCTGTAACCAAGGCCATTGAGACATATCTTCTCGATATTCTTCCATAACGTCATTTTAACTGGTGTTAAAATTTTGTCTTACACAAAGAAAAAACGTATCTTTAAGCGTTAAATATTAAACATAATTATCTGTTTACAGTCTATAGTATATAGACAAAACTTATTGGAGGATATATTAATGAGAATAAACAGCATCATACTTACCCTGCTATTGGTAACCGCGACAACAGCTTCAGCCCAGTCGCGCTACGATGACGACATATATTATAACGCATCAAAAGACACCAAGACCAAACAAGAAAACGCCGCCTACAAAAAGGCCCAGGCAGAGCGGAAAGCACGTGAAGCCGAACAACAGCGTCTTGCCGAACAAGAAGCATTCAACCGATTGTATCAAGCCTACTATGGCAACTATGAGCCGGAGCGTGGCGGAGAACCATACGAAGCAGCCGGCGATCAGACTATAGTTTCCGGAGGTTCTGACCGCGATGTAGACGAATACAACCGCCGTGGCAAATATGCACCCGACAACAGGCAGATTTCTGATACGACTGTCACACCCGAAGATTTTCAATATACCCGACGCATAGAGCGTTTCCATAATAGCGATGTAATAGCTGAAAACAATGATCAGGATCTTGTCAATTATTATTACTCATCCCAGCAACCAGAAATAAACGTATACTATATCAACAACGACCCATACTCATGGAACAACTGGGGATGGGCCGGATGGAGTCCATATTACTCCTATTATTCACCCTATTGGGGTTGGAATAACTGGGGATGGAATAGCTACTGGTCATGGAACTGGGGCTGGGGAACATCATGGAACTGGTCGTGGGGATATCCCGGCTGGGGCTATCCGACGTGGGGTTATCCCGGTTTTGGTTGGGGATGGACTTGGGGTGGCTATCCAGGCTGGAATGCCCCGGTCAACAACTATATAGCATCGCGCTATACACCCAACGGCCGTCGTCCTTCCGGCATCAGAAACGGCTATACAGGTATACCGCAACAACAGCAGCACGGACATTTAAGCGGGAATATGCCTTCAAGCAGCCACTCTAACAGATATACCCTCACTCCCGGGCAGGCAGGCAATTATCGGCCTAATACATCAGGCAACTATCGTCCCGGACAGAGCAGCGTCAATTCTGGCCGAGACAATAGTAACCATAATACCTACACCCCATCGCAGACATCGGGAAACCGAAATGGAAACAGATCATACAATAACAATTCTACTTCGCGCAACAACTACAACAATTCCGGATCTTTCAATTCCGGATCGCGAGGCAGTTGGGGTAGCGGTGGTTCTTCGTCATCGGGAAGCAGTCACCGAGGTGGTCGTAGATAATTTTATGAAACATGTATAACAGCATACAATTATTATGAAAAAAACTCTTCTGACAATTATTGCTACATCTCTCCCTACACTCGCAATGGCGCAAGCTGCGGTTGACGCAGCTCGCATGTCGCAGCTCGATCTACGCGGGACAGCCCGATACGTATCGATGGGTGGGGCATTCACAGCTCTCGGGGGTGATATGTCGACACTAAACCAGAATCCTGCCGGACTGGGGGTGTATCGTAGTAATGAAGTCAACCTTACATTAAATTTAGAT
>CAZOCO010000003.1:0-6147 GCA_964578325.1 uncultured Muribaculum sp. | reverse complement strand
CACCGGGACATCTACTCACGGTTATTCAGGCATAGTTGACAAGACTCGATTTAACTTTCAGAGCTTCGGTTTTGTCGGCACGGTAAATCTACACAGCGATGCAACTCCTACTATTTCGTTTGGAGCTTCGTACAACCGTGTAGCTACGTTTGACCGCATTACATCAGGCAATTTCAGCTATATGCATAACACATCGTTGTCAAATTATATTGCAGCAATGGCCAATTCTGAAGGCCCGATTCCTTCTGAATACATGAAATGGGATGGTCCATACAACAACTATAATCCGTATCAGGGTAACGATAAATATGCACCCTCATGGCTGACAACGCTCGGTTATCAAAGCTTTGTAATCAATGATGTTGGCAATATAAATGACGGGACATATCATTATGAAGGACTGGGCGACGCGACATCCGCATTGTTCCGTACGCAGGAAAAAGGATATGTTGATGAATATAATATCAGTGTCGGAGGAAATCTATATAATGTTGTATACTGGGGTATCGGCGTCGGCATCACCGATATCGATTACAAACAATACAGCTATTATGAAGAGCATTACGACAATGCCCAGATAGCACTACAACGCGCATCGGCGACATCTCCCAACGATCCTTACTATCTCGTACCCGACGGCGGCAAAGCAGACTACAGGCTGACAAATTTCCTTCAGTCATCAGGTACCGGATACAACATCAAACTCGGAGTTATAGCAAAGCCTATCAACGAACTCCGCATTGGTTTCGCGTTCCATACCCCGACGTGGTATAAAATGACCGATACATACTGGGCTGACATTGACTACCGCTATACACCGACCGATAAGGATCAGTATAAAATCAATGTGCCTGAAGATGGTTACGGTCCAATGACCAACGATGGTTCTTCGTGGAATGACTACAATCTCCGCACACCTTGGCGAATGATGTTCGGTATCGCCGGTGTGATAGGCACAAAAGCCATAATCAGCGCTGACTACGAACTGCGTGGTAGCGACATGCGGGTATCCGACACGTATGGTGACGAATACACCGACGTAACAGCCGACGTGAAGACATACTATAAGAATGTGAGTATATTCCGTTTAGGTGCGGAATACCGTATCACCCCTCAATTGTCGGTAAGAGCAGGTTATTCGCATCAGTCATCACCGGTAGAGACGAGTGTGGCAAATGACGGAGCCATGGTATGGACTGCAGGCACTATTCCATCATATTCATTCAACAAAACCACCGATTACTATTCACTTGGTCTTGGATACAAATTCTCGTCATTCTATCTTGACCTTGCATATCTCCACCGCACACGTCAGTCGACATGGCATGCCTACTCCCCTATCCTCGTAGGTCAGTCGCTCGACCAAAGTTCTCCGGCAGCATCAGTGAAAGATAACAGTAATCAGATATATCTTACTTTCGGATATAAATTCTGATCTGCCACACAATAAAAATTTACGCGGTCGGCATGTATGACATAAGCATGCCGACCGTTTTTCGTCAAATAATTCGTAACTTTGATACCATGGAAAAATCAACTAGCATAGATCTCGACAATCCGGAATTTTTAAATGCCTGGAATCTGATACGGTTCACCCGGCAGTCGGTATTTCTTACCGGTAAAGCAGGCACGGGTAAATCGACTTTTTTAAAATATATCTGTGCGAATACAGTCAAGAAGCATGTCGTACTCGCTCCTACCGGCATCGCCGCAGTAAATGTCGGTGGTCAGACACTACATTCATTTTTCCGTCTGCCATTCAAACCATTGCTTGCAAGTGACCCTGATTTCGCGCTGCATCGTTTCAAACAACGAATGAAGTATAGTCAGGAACTTCAAAAGCTACTTCGAGAACTTGAACTGATTATAATTGATGAAATATCAATGGTTCGCGCTGACATTATCGATTTCATCGACAAAATTTTCAAAATATATACCGGTAACTTCCGCGAACCATTCGGAGGCAAACAGCTACTGATTGTCGGAGATATTTTCCAACTCGAACCGGTGCTTACCGGTGACATCCGCGACATATTAGCGCGGGAATATACTATCCCCTATTTCTTCAACGCGCACGTATTCAGGCAGGCCGCACTTGTCACTATAGAATTGAAAAAAGTATATCGTCAGACCGATTCCACGCTGGTTGAACTCCTAAACCGTGTACGTATAGGACGCCCCACTATCGACGACATGTATCTGTTAAACTCCCGACTGATCAGCGACCGGCAATCAACACAATCCGGTAGCGATATGGTGATGACTCTGGCGACGAAACGCGATATGGTCGACTCTTTCAACCAGCAGCATCTCGACGAACTGTCAACACCTGCAGTGACATATGTCGGTGAAGTCAAAGATGATTTCCCAGAAAACGCATACCCCAATCAACTTGAGCTTACACTTAAAGTTGGAGCACAGGTCGTGTTTATTAAAAATGATCCAGACAAGCGATGGGTTAACGGTACGCTGGGGCGCGTTTTTGCGACCAACAAAGACAATATAATTATTGAGACCGAGAACGGAGAAAAGCATACCGTGGAACGAGCGATATGGAACAATGTAAAATATCGCTACGACGAAAAGACGAAGAAAGTAATCGAAGAGACGGTAGGCTCGTTCATACAGTTTCCGGTAAAACTTGCATGGGCGCTCACCATACATAAAAGCCAAGGACTCACATTCAACAATGTCAATATAGATATCGGTACCGGAACCTTTTCATCCGGACAAGCTTATGTAGCCTTATCCCGTTGCCGATCGATCGACGGACTGCACCTGATGAGTACAATAAATCCACGCGACATATTTGTCAGTCCGGCTGTACTCCGTTTCAGCGAGAATTTCAACAACAACCAGGTAATAACAGAGGCATTAGAATATGCCCAAGCCGAAAAAGATTATAACGATGCACTAAAATTGCTACGAGAAGATGATCTACCTGGAGCATTTGAAAAGTACATATCTGCCTCACGTAAGCATGATTACAAAGAGAATGCCACTGTTATCCGTTTTATTCGGCGCGAACTATTCCGCCGAGGCAAGTACGGAGAAATAATCGCACGGCTGCAGGCCACAGTTGATGCCGACCGTAATCGGTTTCGACAGCTCGCCGACGAATATACGCGTCTTGGCGATGACTGTCGCGGCGAATGGGATGACCCGACACCGGCTCTGGCCAATTACAACAAGGCTATATCTTTGTATCCTGAGAGTGTCGACGCATGGCTCGGCAAAGGTCTCACACTCCTCGGTATCGAACAATTTGAAGAAGCTGAAGAAGCTCTGCTCGAAGTAAGACGACTTGATCCCGGCAACTTCACGGCTCCATTCCGACTCGGACAGGCTTATCATCAGCGCGGCGACAATATTCTGGCCATTGACTGGCTAAAAATAGCGCTTAAAATCGACGATAAAAATCCATCGCTCCACAGGCTGCTTGCCAAAGTATATCTGGCACTGGGCGATGCAACCAAGGCACACCGACATGAAACTAAAGCGGAAAATCTTGTTCGGCGCCGAAATAAAAAATAAGCAAGACCTGCTCACACCATTGAACATACAATAATTATTCGTAAGTTTGTAGTAAAATAAACTCCACACAATATGGAAAACGGATATATACGAGTGGCATCAGTCATTCCTGCCGTAAAGGTTGCCGATGTCAGCACCAACGTTGAAAACATCATATCAATGGCCCGGGAACTGGCCTATAAGAATGTAAGGCTGGCTGTATTCCCTGAATTGTCATTGACCGGATACACCTGCGGCGACTTGTTCCAGCACCGCACGTTACTCGATGCTACACTCGACGGCATCAATTCCCTGATGGAATTTACCCGTCAACATCCACATATCGCCCTAATTGTCGGCGCTCCGCTTGTTTACAACGGAGTGGTATACAACTGCGCTATAACTATAAAGGGAGGGATTCCGATTGCTGCTGTTCCTAAAATTTATCTGCCAAACTACAGCGAATTTTATGAGAAACGATGGTTTGGTTCAGGAGCCTCACTCCCCTCCGACGATATAACGATTAAAATCAACGGACACAACGTACCGTTTGGCATACATCTTCTCACGGAAATCGCCGGAGTGAAAGTCGGAATGGAACTATGCGAAGACCTATGGGGCCCTATTCCTCCCTCAACACGTGCTGCATTAGCCGGAGCGCAGGTAATAGCCAATCTTTCTGCATCAAACGACATCATCGGTAAATACGAATACCTGAAAAGTGTTATCATGCAGCAGTCGTCACGCTGTCTTGGTGCATACATTTATGCTTCAGCCGGATTCGGAGAGTCAACTACCGACCTTGCATACGATGGTAAAGCTATTATTGCCGAAAACGGATTCATTCTGGCAATCAATGACCGCTGGACACGTAAGCCATCTACGATAATCGCCGATGTAGATATTGATGCCATCGACTACGACCGCATACACAATACGACTTTTGCCAAGGCGCAGGCTCTTGAAATCACACGCCCATATCGTGTTATAGTAGCCCCAGGAGACACACTCCGTGCAGATGGCAAACTTTACCGTACTGTCGATCCGCACCCGTTTGTACCGGAAGACACCACAACAATCAATTCACGTTGCGCAGATATTGTCAACATACAGATATCAGGTCTCGCCCAACGCCTGAAAGCCACCGGAACCAAAGCTCTTGTTGTCGGTATATCGGGAGGCCTGGATTCCACGCTGGCTCTACTTGTCGCCACCCGCGCATTCGATGTGCTTGGACTTGACAGGAAAGGTATCGTCGGCGTGACAATGCCTGGATATGGCACGACCGACCGCACTCACGACAATGCCGTGACCCTGATGACAGCATTGGGAATTACACAGAAAGAAATATCCATTGTTCCTGCCGTTAATCAGCATTTTGCCGATCTCGGACACAATTCAGACATACACGACGTAACATATGAAAACGCCCAGGCTCGCGAACGTACACAAATCCTAATGGATACAGCCAATCAGGTAGGCGGCATGGTACTTGGTACAGGCGACCTATCAGAACTGGCACTCGGATGGGCCACATTCAATGGCGACCACATGTCGATGTACGGAATAAATTCCGGCATCCCGAAAACCCTTGTACGCTCTCTGGTGGAATGGTTTGCCGCCCAAACGGAGAACACTGTTGAACGTGCCACACTTCTCGATATAGCCGCCACTCCGATAAGTCCTGAACTCATTCCGGCCAACACCGACGGTACTATAGCACAAAAGACAGAAGACCTTGTAGGGCCATACGAACTACACGACTTCTTTATATACTATATGCTCCGCTTCGGTTTCGGTCCACGCCGTATATTCTTTCTTGCGCGTCAGGCGTTCAAAGGGATATACTCTGACGAGACTATAAAGTACTGGTTAAAAACCTTCTTCCGCAGATTCTTCAACCAACAGTTCAAGCGTTCATGTATGCCCGACGGCCCCAAAGTAGGAGCCGTATGCCTATCGCCACGTGGAGACCTACGCATGCCCTCCGACGCATCGTGGGGACTATGGCAACGCGAATGCGACACTCTGTAATCAGCCGTCGATCAAGCATACTACTGTGTGGATCACATCCACGCGGGACATAGAACTGCAAGGGCTCATAACAGTTTCAATGCGAACATACCACCAAGTATGAGTACTATAGTACTTAACGTGAGCTCGACATAATCACAGGAGAAAAGCAGTGAGGGTGTCGAGAAAATAGCGGATGTTTTGTAAAAGAAAGTATTTCAATGTTCGCTTTGAGCCTGTTGTAGGGTGGCAATGGGGTGACCTTAAAGACATTAGGGTCGCCAGGGACTCTAGGGCCTCTAAAAAACATGCCAAAGGCAAGTCCCTACGGCGAGGTGGAAACACATGTCCAAGGTAGATTGGACGTAATCGATTGTTAATGAGGCGGACGCCAAACTTGGCGTCCCTACCGCCGGGTTGATTCACTGGATTGTCATCCGTTAGCTTTTTGAGCGGGCCGGCTCGTGTCGCCCGTCAGGCGGGTCGGGCGCGTGGAAGCGTAGGTATAAAGGCTGGCGTGGCATTAAAGACTTCAGGACAATCAGCTGTATATAAGGAAGTTATTTCGGACGCCATACACAAATTCCCGACGCTCTAACCGGACGCCAAGCATGGCGTCCC
>CAZOCO010000002.1:0-58665 GCA_964578325.1 uncultured Muribaculum sp. | reverse complement strand
TAATAGTCATCTTTGCGGTACTGATAATCGACCAGACGGTGAAAATCTGGGTTAAGACCCTCATGTATCTTGGCGAAAACATACGTATCGCCGAATGGTTTTATATATACTTTGTCGAAGACAACGGCATGGCATTCGGCATGGAACTCGGCAGTAAACTGCTGCTCACGCTGTTCCGTATCGCCGTAGTAATTGCATCCATCTGCTACATGTACCGTATCAAAAACCGCGACGACATAAAGACAGGTTTCATGGTGTGTCTTTCGCTCATCGTTGCCGGAGCCGCCGGAAATATTTTCGACTCGCTGTTTTACGGAGTCATTTTCAACAATCCTGCCCCTCCGGCCATTGCCACGATGTTTCCGCCCGATGGCGGATATGCAGCGCCGCTTTACGGCAAAGTAGTAGATATGCTGTACTTCCCACTGTTCAGTTTCTACTGGCCACAATGGATGCCGTGGGTAGGTGGACAATATTTCCTGTTTTTCCAACCCATATTTAATGTTGCCGATGCGGCCATTACAGTCGGCATGCTTGTATTTATATTGTTCTATTCCGGTTTTCTTTCAAAAACCCCTACTGCCGAATTGCCGCAATGATCCGTCTGCTGATCACTATCACTCTGACGATTCTGCTCTCCGCATGTTCCAGAACTCCCGACAACGTACTGTCGAAGAAGCAGATGGCCGATCTTATTCTCGACATTCATCGGGGAGAGAGTATCATAGACATGAATTCTAAAGAGTATGCAACCGATTCGGCAAAGCAGCTAATGAAACAATCTGTGCTTGCGCGTCATAACGTCAGCCAGCAGCAGCTCGACTCTTCATTCATGTGGTACGGCCACCATCTGGAAGACTATATGGAAGTATACGACCTTGTTGCCGAACGGCTTGAGTCAGAACTGCGTGAAATGGAAATCGCCGGCACCGACGACAACGGCCAGATCGAGCTCGCAGGAGACTCTATCGATGTGTGGAGCACGATGCGCTCACACCGCTTCTCTCCACTGCAACCATCCGACAATCTACACTTCACCCTGCGACGCGACAACCACTGGGAAAAAGGAGATATCTACAGGTGGAATTTCCGTCTGCCCTCATCTCCAATCAATACCTTTACATGGACTATGTCGGCCGAATATCCCGACAACACCGTCACATATGCATCGGGCCGCGTTTCAGGCACGGGATGGCAATCCATTACATTTCCTACTGACACCACCCAGTTGCCACGTGTGATCCATGGTTCGATCGAGTATGAACCTCTACCGAGTAGCCCGTCGCTCACTACCGACTCACTATCTCTGACACGCATGCGTATCGGTCATCGCAGCGTATCAGAAACACAACCTTTGTCGCGCTATCACATGGTGCGCTGATCCTTTCTGCATAACTACCATGCGCTATCTTGCCAATGTTGTTCTACATCGCGGTAAAGTATACCGCAATTCCATTGTAGAAATCACCCCCGGCGGAGTTTTATCTATAATTCCTTTTACCGACGAACTACATTCCACCACCTACATTTCGGGTATAATACTGGTTGCGCGTCGCGAGGCCGTCGACGACACATTGTGCCGCAGTCTACAAGCCACAGTCAGGCGCGCTCCGCTGCTCGAACGTGCGCTGCAACGAGTGCGCTCACAGGCTGAACAGCATCAGCTTTATGCATCTCGACCTGACGATGTTCCGGTTCTGGTGCTGTTACCTCGTCGCTGACCACAGGGGCAAACACCAGATTGTATTTGCGCAGTTTCATCGCCGGGCAGTATGATTCCTTTGCTTTTCGGAGCCCCTCGTCGCCTACATCCTCCTCCCTGTTGACCCACACCAGATCTGCATGCCGACGATGCATCTCTTCGGCAAAGCACTTGTTTATCGTCTCACCGGCGCCGGCCACATCGTGACACATCTTTTCGATATGCACATACAGCGTGTCGCCTATCACCTCGCCGAGAGTAAATGCCACTATCTGACCGGGAGCGCTACGCAATACCCCACCTTCAAACGGATATTCAGCCAGACCGTCAAGCACTCTGAACACTTGCTCACGCTCGACAGCTGCCGTAGGCGAACCGGTGCCATCATGATTGTCAAGCTTCATATAAAAATCCTTTACCTCCGCCACATTTGACAAAGTCAGAGGTTCAAATGAAAATTCAGGATTATCTGCCATAAAACGGTTCACATGATTACGCTTGCGACCATACCGTTTGCCAGATAACGTTGCCAGATCTTCTATCCGGTATACATAGTCGGACCAATCCTCAAGTTCGTCTACCGAAAACCTCATACCGGCAAGCGTCTCAAGATAATCTTCCGGCACAGCCGACAATACCAGAGGCATTCCCTCGGCACGACAATATGCTTCAAGCGTCTCTACCGCCTCTCTCGTAGACATTTTGCCTACAGGCATCGAGAATGCAGAACGCGACAGATCGTCCTCACATACACCTTTCATAAACAGCGTATCATTATACACCGCCATTTCATAGTTGAAATAGTCGGCCCACATAGTGATTCCGCCTATAGAAAAATCGCACGTACGACTGGCAGCCGTAGGCAAATATTTCATCAATGTAGGTATATCGTCGGGCGTGACACGGTGAAACTTAATTTCCACCCTTTTATCTTTCACATCAATATCTTTCATATCTATTCCATTCTTTTTATACTATTATAATGATTTATCCGCCTTCAAGGTTCACTGATTGCATCATCACGGTCAGCATTTGGTGGTATTGATAGTTTTACGTAAATTTGTAATATATTATTATACATTATGAAGAATACCATAAAATATATCACCGCATCTATTTCCGCGATTGTCGCTATAGGCTCCAATGCCGCGACATACACGACAGCTCCCGACACACTTGATTACAAAGAGCTTAACACCCGGGCAGCCGCTGAATATCTGCAACCGATACGTCCCGGCTACGAGGAGCGCAATCCGTTCTGGAATGAATTTTCAATAAAGTTTACCTACGCTCCTGCCTTCGACTTCCAGCCTGTCGACAATGCCGCGACATACCGCTACACCATAATCTGTGACACCGCCGGCCGTGAACCGGCTCCGGGAGAACGGCCACTTCTGGCAAGCCCGCGCTTTAAACCCGTTACGTTCACAGCCAGCACACCGCGCGCTTCTCTGCAACCTGTCTGGGACAGCATTCCACCGGCACGTGTAATCCTGACCGTTGAAGCTCTTGACGGCAACGGTAACGTACTTGCAGAAGTGGCAAAGCGCAAGTTCCTGCGCGACTTCGGTTTCAACGGCCCATACAACAGTCCGGTTCGGCCTTATCGCGAAGCTGCTCTGAAAGGAATGCTCTTTATGCACAAACTGCCACAAGTGCAGAGCTGGCTCACATCTCCAGTCCCCGACATGACATATCCATACTACGCATATGCCAACAAGATTATAAGCGCAATCGTGCGCAACGAAGTCCTTGTGTCACGTTACATGCCGTCAGAGCGCGATGAAGCCCTGACAATAGCACGTAATGCCGCCGACTTCCTCATCAAAAACAGTCAGCCAGACACGGCACCGCTTCCCGCATTTCCGCCGACCTACTATACCGAAACCATGGCCGGGTCTCTTTCCGAGACCATGACAATGGACGCCAACTACGCCACACAGGCTTTTCTGGACCTGTTTGATGCGACGGCCGACAGTACATACTACAATCAGGCTCTGAAAATCACACGCACATATCTCAAGCTACAACGGCCCGACGGTTCTTTTCCGATAAAAATCTCATATATAACTGGTGAACCGTTGTCTGATACCGGAGCTATGCTGCACAGCATATGCATGGTTGCCGACCGAATGCAGTCGCAATACGGCACGACTGAATTTGAAGATATGAAACAGCGGGCCGAACGATGGATGCACGATGTAGCCATACGATCGTTCGACATGACAGCGCAGTTTGAAGATGTATCGGTAATGGGACTTAAACCCTACGAAAACCTCACCAACTACGTGGCCGCCAACTATGCTCGCTATCTGATGGCAAAAGACCATCCCACTCCGGCCGATATCGAAGATGCCCGTGACCTGATGCGCCTGTGCGAAGACCAGTTTACCCATTGGAACTATCTGCCTAACGTATACGGATACCGCCGCTACAATACACCTTGCGTAATGGAGCAATACCGATTCCGCGAACCGGTCGACAACAGCGCGTCAAACGTTTCTGGAGGATTTCTCGCTTTATACAAAGTGTGCGGTGACCCTCTCGACTACGCAAAAGCCAAAGCCCTCATCGACAACATGACCATACAGCAGAACCAGCAGACCGGCTATCTGCCCACATACTGGGAATACCGCAACCAGCGCGTCAACGAAATGGACATGTGGGCAAACTGCGCACTCACCACCATAGAGCGCCTGCTCGAATTCGACGCTATGCAACAGCACTGACACCCTGCCTTTACCCGTCGCATACCAAATATTTGTTAACACGGAGGGCACCACGACAGTTTTACTGATATTTTTTCGTAACTTTGCGGCCAAGTTATCTTATTCGTTCAAAGGATGAAACGTTACCGCATACTCAACGACGCAATAGGCTGGCTGATGTTTGTTATAGCAGCCGTAACCTATCTGCTCACGATCGAACCGACAGCCTCGTTCTGGGACTGTCCGGAGTTTATATCACAAGGCTACAAGCTTGAAATCGGTCACCCG
Source organism: uncultured Muribaculum sp. (assembly GCA_964578325.1). GTDB lineage: Bacteria > Bacteroidota > Bacteroidia > Bacteroidales > Muribaculaceae > Muribaculum. The sequence continues at coordinate 53,967 of CAZOCO010000002.1, read as the reverse complement.
CCGGGCAACCCTATATTTATGCTTGCGGCACGCTTCTTTGTAAACTTCGCTCCCTCACCTGAATACGTCGCCATCGCTGTCAACTCGATGTCGGCTCTATTGAGCGCAGCCACGATACTTCTGCTGTTCTGGACTATTACTATGCTCGTAAAGCACCTCATAGTCAAGGACGACGCCGAATCAGTCAGTGTGCTTGACATGGTGATAATATTTGCATCGGGCGTGTGCGGCTCGCTTATGTACACATGGAGCGACACTTTCTGGTTTTCGGCCGTAGAAGGTGAAGTATATGCGTTCTCGTCATTCTGTACGGCACTGGTGTTCTGGCTGATACTTAAGTGGGAAAATCGTGCTGACGATCCTCATTCCGATCGCTATCTGGTTCTGATTGCCTACGTAATCGGAATTTCAATCGCCGTACACCTGCTCAACCTGCTATGTATCCCCGCCATTGTCTTGGTATTCTACTATCGCAAATTCAAGAATACCGATGCCCGCGGATCCATCGTTTCGCTTCTGATATCGTTTGCCATTGTGGCGCTGATACTCTACGGTCTCGTACCGGGCTTCATTGAAATGGCGCAGTATTCCGAACTGTTGTTCGTCAATGTAATGGGCATGAGCTACAATGCCGGAACACTTATATATGCCATCGTCACCCTGGGTGTGATGATATGGGCCGTGCGTGAACTGTATATCCAGCGTAATGCCACGGCGATCAAGATATCGGTATTCCTCTCGGTATTCCTTTCCGGCATACCGTTTATCGGAGAATCGATGTGGATACCGGTAGTGCTTTCAGCCGGATTGCTTTACTACCTGTTCGGATGGATGAAACGCATCCCGGTGCGTATCTTAAACGTAATCATTCTGTCGATACTGGTAATCTTCATTGGCTATTCAAGCTACGCGCTGTTGCTGATACGCTCGGCAGCCAATACACCCATGAACCAGAATGCCCCCGACAACGTGTTTGCATTGTCATCATACCTTAACCGCGAACAATACGGACAGCATCCGCTGCTCTACGGCCCGACATTCAATTCTTCGATTCTCTATCAGCTCGACGCCAAAGGTGTTCCCCACGCCATACGCGAAGAAGGCCGGGCCATCTACGGCAAAGCGGTAAAAGCCAACCCCGACGATCCCGACCGCTATGTCGTGACAGGCTACAAGACCGACTATAAGATGGTGCCTGAACTGAACATGCTGTTTCCCCGCATGTATGAGAGCCGATATGTTCAGGATTATAAAAGCTGGAGCGGCATGACCGGCACCCCGGTATATGTGACTCCATATATCGACGCGGCAGGCAATCCGGTAGAGTCGGCCCGCCAGGCCAAGCTCAAACCCACAATGGCTGAAAATCTGCGATACTTCTTCAACTACCAGCTCAACCACATGTACTGGCGCTACTTCCTATGGAATTTTGCCGGACGTCAGAACGATCTACAGGGCAACGGAGAAGTCACCCACGGCAACTGGATTTCGGGAATACCGCTGCTCGACAACCTGCGCCTGGGCGACCAGTCACTACTGCCCGACGACCTGGGTAGTGGCAACAAGGGCCACAACAAATTCTATCTGCTGCCGCTGCTTATGGGTATCATCGGTATATGCTGGCAGGCATTTGTGTCGAAGCGTGGTATAGAGCAATTCTGGGTCGTAGCCTTCTTGTTCTTCATGACCGGTATAGCCATCGTCATCTATCTTAATCAGACACCCAACGAACCACGCGAACGCGACTATGCCTTTGCCGGTTCATTCTACGCCTACGCGATCTGGGTTGGCATGGGTGTAGCCGGACTGTGGCACTATGGCTTGATGCTGCTGAAAAATCAAAGCCGCCGCAACCGTATGGCTTTAGCCGGAGCATGCTCGGTTGTTGCCATAGCAATACCTCTGCAGGTAGTATCGCAAACATGGGACGACCACGACCGTTCGGGCCGCTATACTGCCCGCGATTTCGGAATGAACTATCTGTCGAGTCTCGACGAAAACGCCATCGTGTTTACCAACGGAGACAACGACACATTCCCCTTGTGGTATGCACAGGAGGTAGAAGGCTACCGCACTGACGTCAGGGTTGTCAACCTGTCATATCTTACTACCGGATGGTATGTAGACCAGTTGCGCTATCACAGCTACGATGGTCTGCCGGTGCCTATGATGGCCACTCCCGCCGACTATGCCAACGACTCGCTACAGTTTGCATATATCATTGACCCGGATACCACAGCAGTCAATGCTATTGGCGCGCTACGGGCTCTTTACGATAAGAAAAACTCAACCAACCATACATTCAATCTTCGCGAGGTGAAGTATCCCAACATGTACATACCTCTCGATGCCGACGCGTTGGTAAAAGCCGGACGCATCCCGGCCGAACGTAAAGACGAGGTTGCAGATGCCATCACGCTCAACTTCATGGATGACCCTGAAAACGGTATGCGACTGTCAAAAATAATCGCCACCGATATGCTGGCTGCCGATGCCGAACAGGGATGGCCTCGACCGGTATATTTTGCAATGACGGTATCCGACGATCTCTACATGGGTCTCCACCCTCATCTGCGACTCACCGGTATGACATATGAAGTATCGGGAACACGCACTGACGACGGCCAGCCGGGCGTCAACACCGACAAGGCCTACGACAATATCGTCAATAAATTCCGCTGGGGTGGCCTCGACAAAGTAAAATCGCCCGACGACATTTATCTCGACGAGACAGTACGCCGAATGGTCACATCCACTCGTTCGGCCATGCTCGATGTAGCCACCGCTCTCTACAACGAAGGCATCACGGCCGAGGTACATCTGATGGCCGACAGTGCCAGCATGTCTACCGAAGAATATGTCAAAGCCCGGCAGTATGTCGACGAACGCTACCGCCGTTCACGCGAGCTCCTGGATCTGATGATTGAAAAGCTCCCTGTAGCGGCTTCGCCACTCGGAGTTGCCATAGGGCCTTCTGTGGCCGACCTGTATACGCGTCTCGGAGATGTTACCGGCAACGACGAAGATGTAGCCAAGGCCCGCGACCTGCTTGAACATGAAATCGGTCTCTATAAGCAATACGTACTATTTATCCAGAGCCTTACGCCCGATAAGTTCGCCCTGCTCACACGCACCGACCGGTATATCTACGACACCATGTTCATGAATCTGCTGCAGCTGTATGCCAACGCCGACGGAGACACCGAACAGATGCTCCGCGACCTGCAGGCCGAAGGAGTTGACTTCTCGCGCTACTACCGGCAGATGTCTCGGCCCGAAAATCAACCGACAGAAATATCTAACACTGCCGAATGAGACTTCCCGACCGATTGTCGCCGATGAGGTTTATTGAGCGGCCACCGCTGTTCTACCGTCTGCTGTTTCCCGAAGCAGTATGGCGCATACGGCGCCGCAAACGCAAGGTCGCATATCTCACGTTTGACGACGGCCCGATTCCCGAAGTGACCCCTTGGGTGCTCGATTTGCTCGACTACTACAATGTCAAGGCGACATTCTTTCTTGTCGGCGACAACGTAGTTCGTTCACCCCATCTGCTCGAAGAGATAAAGCGTCGCGGACACTCTTGGGGAAACCACACCATGAACCATCTCCAGGGACTCAAGGTTACCACCACCCGCTATCTGCGCAACATTGCCGAAGCAAACGAGCTGATCGACTCCACCTTGTTTCGTGCTCCACACGGACTGATACGCTGGAGCCAGGCTCGCGCCATCAAAGATCACTACGACATTATAATGTACGATCTGGTTACACGCGACTATTCTAAAAAACTGACCGGACAGCAGGTACTCGACAATGTGCGCCGATATACACGCAATGGCTCGATAATAGTATTTCACGACTCACTCAAGGCCGAGGGCAATCTGCGATATGCCCTTCCCCGAGCCATAGAATGGCTGCAGTCTCAGGGATATGAGCTTCTCCCGATCAATTTCTGACGAAGAAATAAAAGACATGGCAGCCGAAGCCGGTGCGGTAGCATGCGGTGTGGCAGCGGCAGGCGATGTCGAAAGCGGTGTAGCCACTGATTTGCAGCGTTGGGTGGCAGAAGGCAATCATGCCGACATGCGATGGCTCGAACGTCACGTAGAATTGCGCCGAAATACATCTTCGGTTTTACCCGGTTGTCGGTCAGTCGTAGTATGCGCTTTCAGCTACAAACCACCTGTCGAACGCGACAGCTCTTTACCACGCTTCGCTCTGTATGCCTACGGTGAGGACTACCACGATGTCGTGCGGCGGCGTTTGAAATCAATAGCCGACCGACTCACACAACTTTATGGCGGCACTCACAGGGTATGTGTCGATACCGCACCACTGGCCGAACGCTACTGGGCCACCAAAGCCGGTATCGGTTTTCAGGGACGCAACTGCCTGTTATCAATTCCCGACTATGGCAGCTATGTGGTACTCGGCGAAATTCTTACCACGCTCGACATCACGCCATCATCTCCATGTACAAAAAGCTGTCCCGCCGATTGCAGGCGATGTATCGAGGCATGTCCCGGGCATGCCCTGTCGGGTGACGGACATCTGGATTCGCGCCGCTGCCTGTCGTATCTCACCATCGAGCATCGGGGGCAGATACCGCCGGAAATACAGCTTCATGGACAAGTTTTCGGATGTGATATATGCCAGCGCACTTGCCCTATGAATAAAAATACCTTGATATCACCGCTTCCTGAATTTGCCGCATCCCCACAGATGCTGACACTATCACGCGACCAGATACTCGCTTTAGACGAAACCGGATTCCGACAACTCTTCGGTCACTCGGCGGTAAGACGAACCGGCCTTGAGGGACTCAAAAGAAACGCCATTGCAAACATTAACAAATTTTAACTCATGGGGGGGGGTAAAATGTTAAGAAATATATAAATTTGCATGTGCAAGCTACGGCTTAATTGAATATTCAACATATTTCTTAACCCTCAAAAAAACAAAATTATGAAAAAAGTAATTCTTGCATGTGCAATGATGCTGGGTGTGGTCAGCGCAGCTTCTGCTGAAAACTACATGGCAGCCTACGCCGGATATGCCGGAACATCAATGACAGCAAAAGGTGCCGACCCCTCTACTCTCAACGGTTTTGAAGTCGGCTACATCTATGGCCTCGGCCTCGGAGAAGAATCGCCTATGGCAGTAGAATTCGGAGCAAATCTTGGTTATATTTCTTGCACCGAGGATGATGTAACCTGGAAACAGTTCAATGTAAAGGTTCCCGTAAACTTTACCTACAAAGTAAAATTGGGTGAAACATTTGCTATTGCTCCCTATGCAGGTATTAACTTCCGTTTCAATCCTATGCACAAGATGACCATTAAGGACGACGGCGAAGAATATTCAACAAGCGAAGGCTTCAAGAAATTCCAGATGGGCTGGCAAGTAGGAGCCAAAGTATATGTTAAGAAATTCTTCGTATACGGTCAGTTTGGTACAGACTTCATCAAACCCGTAAAGAAAGAACTTGGCAAGATCAACGACCGCAACTTCTCGGTTGGCGTAGGTTATAGCTTCTAATCGACATAGTTACACCTTAAGAAAATGGCCGGGGCATACACTCCGGCCATTTTTATTTTCAGATTATTGCTGTCTGATAAAAACCACTCTTCGCGATAAAATCGCGATACACATCCGACCCAAGGCGCAACCTTAACGCCATCATGAAAGCATAATTGTACCACAACTCCCTACCTCCTCACTACCCCGGCGGCACAAACGGCCACTCACGCAGTAGGGACAGCATGCTGTCCGGAAGGAGGGGGAAATAGCAAAGGAGTCACGCGCATTTCACGCGTAACTCCTCACTTTTACCAAAAACAATCGTATTTTACAATGTTTGGGAATTAGTTCGTAGCAATAGTCAGATTTTCAGCCGTGATTCCACTGCCATATGAATTTATTGACCAGCAATTTTTCTGGAGGCCATAAATACGTGCCGTATAAGCGACCTCATCGTTAATATATACCACACATACAGAGTTATCGGTAGTAATAGTAATATTGTACACGTTATCGGCCGGTGCTTTGAATATATATCCGTCAGCACCATTAATAAACCCAATACCAGCGTCTCCTTCCTGCTCAAAGTTGATTTTGCGATGGCCTTCCCATTCGGGATTTACAACAACAGTATAGTATTTGTCAGAATCAGTACCACGTACAAACGATATACCAAACCGATCGTCGGCGGAGTTAACCTTAACCGAGAACTTGATTTTATTACATACAGCCAGACGACCGAACAGAATACTACCGTTACCATTTATAACGTAGTTTCCGTTATTCTCCGAGACATCACCATCACGACTCATAACTTTCACTGGAACAGACTTAGAATACTTGTCTTCAATGCCTTTTACAGGCCCAAACGACAGAGTACCATCATTGTGCTGAATTAGACGATGAGCGACGAGAGCGCCAGCCCATTCGGGTTCGGCAGGATAAGCACCCACGTTGGTATTGTCGTTGCCCGGACGTGTGGGACACCAACCCCACACGTAACGGTCATTTCCATCAGAAGCTGTCTTACCGGCATAGAACGCACGGGAATCAAGAATACCTTCGTGTTCATCTGGCCACAATCCAGCATCGTTGAGTGTACAGGCCTTAAGTTCATCGATAGTACGGCCTTTAAAATACTGTACACGACGAAGAGCTGCATGCTTTTCAGAATAGACGAGATACCACCAGTCTCCCATCTTAAATACATCGGGACATTCATAAAAACGATCCCACATCATAGACATAAATACTCCGTTAGATGTCCAGTCTTTAAGATTGTCTGAAACATATTCGGCCAAAACACCTTTACCGGATTTCTGTGTAGAAACGACCATATGATACTTACCGTCGTCAGCTTTGAATACACAAGGGTCACGGAAATCATTCAGACTATATTCACCATCAGAATAGAGAAGAAAACTACGGTCTTTTTTCCAAGTCTTAAAGTCTTTGGAGGTTGCAACCATAACGGCTTCACCAATTCCGGTTAAACCGACATTTACCGAGTGTCCGGTATAGAAAGTATAATATGTCTGATCAGCTTCATTGTAGATTGTAGAACCTGTACCTAGTGCACCATCCATTTCAGCAGTTGTACCGGTGGGAATAATTTCACCCATAGAGCTATAATTAGCCACATCGGATGTAGAAAGACACCAAAATGGATGGAAAGTAGACGTATTAGGTCTGAATTCCTGAAGGTACATCACCTTGAAATCGCCAGCAATAGGATCGAAAAATGGCATAGGATCACCGACATATCCTACTTGAGGCAGATAATATGTATCAAAATGGCTATTATCAGTCGACTGGAAATATGTGGCAGTATTATCCCAGTCTTTTTGGGTCAATATCACATCGTCATCATTGCATGCTGTAGTAGCCAACATGTACATTATAGATGACAATAATAAAACAGTATATTTCATGACTAATCTTTAAATTTATTGACAAATGTAATTGATAGCGTTTTTAGTGAGCTTGATGATATTCTCACTGTAGCGGTTTTCAACTCCGTTTGGCGAATACCATTCATAGGCCGGAGTTCCGATTGTAATCACTCTACCGCTTACATAACCGTCAAGAATAGCTCTCGGAGCAAATTCGGCAATAGTAACACGGTTGAAGTCGTAATCATGTCCGCTTGCCAGAGCCACAGCTCCGGTCTGATCTTCCCATCCGGCCATGCTGCCGTAACTACCCCAATCGGCGCCCCACTGTAGGGTACGGTTGCTGTTGGAGCATCCACTGGATACTAACAAGATACGATTATTGCCATCGATATCAATACCTTCGTAGAGAGGATGGTTTTCATGGCCCAGAACAGTGAATCCCAGATCGTAATCGAGAGTCTCATAATTTTCACCGCCAAACATGTTGTTTGGGCTCTGCTGATCTTTTGCTATACGCCACACATCGTTGATGTAGCGTGCTCCATCGCGTGAGGCGAGGATATTACCACCCTTGATATAGTAATCGTTGAACAGATCTCGAGTATCCCACATCACTCCGGGCCAATCAAGCCAATCGAAGTGGCACCATACCATACGGAACTCGGATAGTTTCACAGAACCGTCGAGAACAGACCACAATGAAACAAATTTTGAATTAGGCACATTAGCAAGCATCCATGTAGCAGCGGCCTTAGCTTCAGGCGACAGATTGTCGACACAATCGGCATTGCCAATAAATGCTTTGGGTTCCTGCGACATTTCATCTTTAATTACATTGATTGTATAAGTCACAACAGCAGTGCGATATGTAGCTGTTACTGTAACAGGATTTGTAAAGTCAAGGACTACACCCGAAGCAGGCGAACCGACAGCACCTTCTGACAATGTATAGTATAGCGACATTGACGACAGATTCTCATTGATTGGGACAATAACATTGACCGAACGAAAAACATTGTCAATCGAACCGAGATACTTATTGTTAAGCGACAGAGATAGCATCTGTAAGTCATCATGCTTGACTATCAATGTGTATCTAGTATAGACATCTCCGTTTGTAATGGTAATATTACGCGGGACTTCACAATTAATCATTTCTCCTACAGCAATGTCAGCTTTTGCACCATCACTTAATACCAATTTATCAAGAGACATTGCTGAAAGATCGCAGTCAACGGGAACTCCGACAAACACACTTTTTGCAGTGTTGTCAATTTCAGCTTCGTATCCGCCTAATGTCATAGACTGTATCATCGTACTGCCGTCCATCATCAGGTCAGAAGTATTGTTGTCATCGCAAGCCACCAGAGACATCGCCCCCATAACGGCAATTGCAATCAGATATATGTGTTTATATAACGTTTTCATTTTAATGTCCGGTTAAAAATTACCAACCTCCGATATTTTGCTTATAATTGCCGTTACTTGCACTAATTTGCGCAAACGGTATAGGCAGATATTCATTCTTATCAGCAGTAAAGTGAGCATTTGAATAAATAGTACATTTGCTTCTTTCCTGTGCATAATAGCGATTAAGAACCGATTCAGCTTCACCCCAGCGTACGAGGTCGAAGAAACGGTCGCTTTCCATAGCGAGCTCCACACGACGTTCATGCTTAAGAATCTTCATAGCCTCATCTTGTGAATATGAGCCATTGTAGGGCATAATTGAAATATGCACTCCATAAAGAGACTCGTAATCAGCTATACATCCCAAACTCTGTTTAGCGCGGTTGCGCACTGCATTAATGTTATTCATAGCTTCGGAGATACGTCCGTCATTTAGCTGAATAAGAGCTTCTGCACGCATGAGGAGTACGTCGGAATAACGGAGCACAATGTGATTCATCGGACTCGCCCAAAGACCATTTTTAACCATATAGCCACAATCTGGATCGACATTGTGTTTAAGTGACACGTAATATCCATACAGGCCGTTAGAACGGCTCCATGTAGCAGTACGATCCATCATGTATTTTTTATTAAATTCGTAAGGCATGCCGGGAAGACCAACAGTTAGGAACAGACGTGGGTCAACATAATCGCGGGCGGCATCATAGTCGTTGTCGTTGAACGTGTTGAAAAGAGGATGTCCGTTTGAATCGGTCCTAAATGCATTGACCAAATTCTGGCTCGGCTTGTAAAAGTCGCAACCACCGTCGGTAACACCTGGAATATTGGGTACGATAAGTCCGAAAGCCCAGTTGCAGTTACCATTTTTCGATCCGTCGTTCATCGAGTATTGCATAGCCCAGAGTGATTCCACCCCGTTTTCATACTGCGGTTCTGGACGGAAATTATTGTGGAAGTCTGATTCAAGATCATATCCGCCGGCACTCATGATAGAGATATCGGTATATTCCACAACCTTCTTCAAATCATCGACATCAATAGATGTCACGGCATGGCTGTTCACATTATCCTGATGATAAGCCTTATACAGGTATGTCTTTGCGAGATAGGCAGCAGCCGCGCCACGAGTCGGGCGACCTTTTTCGGCCTGAACATCGGGCAGATTTTTAAATGCAAACTCAAAATCTGCGGCAATCTGCGCCCAACCTTCGTCGTTGGTGTACTTCACATTTGAGAGTTTGTTATATTCTTCGGGAGAAAGACTCTCCTGATTAGCAAAAGGAATATACTTGAACAACTGCTTCAACAAGAAATGCCCGTGACCGCGCAAAAATCTCATTTCTGCAATACGCTGGTTCTTGAGTTTATATGAGTTCTCATCCATTTTGTTTAGAACATCCAGAGCCGAGTTTGCACGAGATATTGCATTGTACAGACGTTCCCAGATACTGCTTAAGTTCCATGCTGTAGTCATCACGCCCTGAGAAATCTCCAGCGAGTGGAATACATCACCATCCTCTGTACCATTACCTCCCTTGTAAGCATCATCAGAACGTACGTCGAAGTTCCATAGAGAAAATGAAGAGTTGATGTCTTCTCCTGAAATCCAGATGGCATAAGCCGATATGACCAGATTGTCGACATAAGCAGCCTGTTTCAGGGTTTCTTCGTCAATAGTTCCCTGGGGAACCTGCTCGTCAAGAAAATCGTTACAACTTGTTGACATCAAAGCCAACACGATAGTTGCGATATATATAAGTTTTTTCATAATGTCTGTAATAGATTAAAAGTTTACATTGAGACCGAATGTCAGGTTAACCGGGATAGGATAGCCGAAATTAGCATTTTCGGGATCAACACCGGTGAAACCTTTGCTTTTGATCGAAATAAGATTCTGTGCGCTGACATACACGCGTAACTTCTGCATACGGAGCTTATTTGTGATGGATTTCGGGAAGATATAACCGAACTGAATATTACGCATTTTCAGGAATGAACCGTTTTCAACGTAGTAGGTCGACACGCGTTTCTCGTTGTTGACATCCGAACGAGACAGAGCCGGAATAGTCGAATTGGGATTCTGGGGAGTCCATGCATCAAGCAGACGTTGACCCTTGTTAAGGAAACCAATGTTAAGACCGCTCCAAAGGTCGGTTTCCTTTCAAGTCGCTGATGACATCGACACCATGCACACCTTGCCAGAACATTGTAAAGTCGAAGTTCTTATATTGCAGATAAATGTTGAAACCGTAGCTGAAATCGGGAGTGGGATCATAAATCCAACGCTGATCTTTTTCGGTGATGTAACCATCATGATCGAGATCGCGCCAACGGATACGTCCGACACCGGCACCTTCCTGAACAGCATGATTATCAACCTCCTCCTGCGAACGGAACACACCGTCAGCGACATAACCAACTTGAGCGCCCATCGGATGTCCGACAACACTCTCTACACCATTACCACCAAATGTTCCATTGGCAGCTACAGTAGCCGGTAAAGCTGTGATCTTATTGCGATAGGTAGATATGTTGGCTGTAATTTCATACATCAGACCGTATGATGTAGTGTTACGCCATCCGATATTGAATTCCACACCCTTGTTGAGCACTTCACCGGCATTAATCCATTGCGAAGTGCCTTCGCCCATGGCTGCAATACCAACCATCTGAACAAGAATATCGGAAGTCTTTTTATGATACCAGTCAAATGATCCATACAGACGATTATGGAGGAAGCTGAAATCCAGACCGACATTATACTGTGTGGTCGTTTCCCATTTAATATTCGGGTTACCCATCTGATTGCGTTTGAAACCAGACTGCAGAATAGAGCCACCGTTAGTACCCGCAATGTCATATGATGTACCATAGCCACCGCCACCCCAATCTGAACCAGCATACTGCGGCACATATATTGAATAACGTGCATAATTGGCGATATCCTGATTACCGGTTTGTCCCCACGACAATCGAGGTTTAAGTTCATTAATCCATACGATATCATTAAGGAATTCCTCATTGTTCATTCTCCAACCTAATGATACCGATGGGAATGTGGCATAACGGTTGTTTTTACCAAAACGAGAAGAACCGTCGTGACGTATAGTCACACCCAACAGATATCTTGAATCGTAGGAATAGTTCACCTTACCAAAGAATGAAACTAGAGAATATCCTTCACTGGAACCATAGGACATAGCAGTACCGACACCAGCATCAGGCCACATATAGTCGGGAGTAAGTATTGTAAAGTCTTCTTTATAACCGGAGAACCATTCCGAAGTCTCGCGAATAAGCTCCATACCGGCAAGTGCATCAATGTGGTTTTTGCCAAAATCTTTATTGTAGGTCACAATAGCATTCCACATCCAGCGAGTCCAATGTTCTTGCTTACCTTCTACTCCGTTTTTAGGATTAGCCATTGTGCCTTCAGTGATAGGATATGTAAATATTCTCTGTTTTTTCTGCGCATAATCAAGACCGAATGTTGTGCGAGCACTGAAACCTTTGCCGAAATCGAGATTGAGGTATACATCTCCGAACATACGCCAGTATGTGTATCGGTTGTCCTTGTTACGTTGAAGACGAGCAACGGGATTCTCTCGGTCGGGATACCCCCCTACCGGACCTGCAAATTCGCCGTCTTCAGTATAAACAGGCAGAGAAGGATTGAACTGCAGAATATTTTCAGTAAATCCACCGGGAGCCTGAACTTCAGTCGTACGGCTCATTGTAAAGTGTTCTCCGATTGTGAGTCGATTTTCGATTGGTTTGTATTCATTGTTAACACGTGCAGAAATACGGTCGAAATCAGTTGTCTTGATAATACCGAGGTTTTTATAGTATCCCAGCGAGAAATATGACGACAACTTATCAGTGCTGCCGCTTACCGAGAAATTGTAGTTCTGGATGAGACCTGTACGGGTCGTCTCGTCAAACCAGTCGGTGTCGGAAGCCGGAGTGGTATTGTTGCTATCGAGATATTTCGACATAGTTACATTGTGAAGCACCGGATATCCGTTGCTGTCGTAACCCCAATCGTAATGATATCCAAGAGCATTTGTATTGGGATTCTGTCCATCGTTGACATAAGCCTGCCACATTGCACGACCATACTGTTCGGCATTCAAAACCTTCATTTTGTTGTTGTAAAACGAAGCTGCAACAGATGCGTCAAGATTAATCTTGAGGTCTTTTCCTTTTTTAGTCGTAATAATGATAACACCATTGGCCGCGCGCGAACCATATATAGAGGCCGATGCGGCATCTTTAAGAATCTGTATAGACTCAATATCGTTACCATTAAGTTCATGCATACCGGCTTTAGTAGGCACACCATCAATGATGTAAAGCGGGTCATTGTTGTTAAGAGTTCCGACACCACGGATCCGCACAGTAGATGCGCCACTAGGATTACCATCAGCAGACACATTCATGCCAGGCACACGACCCTGAAGAGCCTTGACTGGGTTGTTTTCATTCTGTTTGGCAATTTCGTCCACACTGACAGATGTAATCGCACCTGTCACATCGGCTTTTTTCTGTGTAGAATAACCGACTACCACTACCTCGTCGAGTATTTCAGAATCTTCTTCGAGATAAATAGTCATTGTGGGGGCTGCTGTAAGTGTCTGTGGCTTGTAGCCCATGTAGGAAACTACTAGCGCCGATCCCTCGGGAACGGTCAGCGTGAAGTTACCATCAATATCGGTAGCGGCACCGTTGGTACTTTTAACTGCCGAAACTACCGACGCACCTATCAGCGGTTCGTCATCGGATTTCGAGATGACTGTTCCGTGTACCGTGACATCCTGTGCTAACATAGACGCCACCGATACTACCAGAAACAAGGCGTAAAGGATTGTTCTTTTCATGATTATAGGTTAATTGGTTAGATTATTCGTGCCACAAAATTATAATGCGCGTATAGTACAGCATATTAGTATTGTTGCACGGACTATAAAATTTCGTCCATGCAACAATTTTTAATAATCTTTGCAACAAAAATAGGGGCGGGAGGTATATCCGGACTCACGTTTTAATGTTCGCGTATCTCCGACGGAGTTTCGCCGTAGCGGTCTTTATAACACTTACCGAAATAAGCCGGAGTGGAGAACCCAACTTCGTAGGCGATTTCAGAGATCGACTTATCGGTAGTCATAAGAAGCATACGCGCTTTAGACAGGCGCATGTTGCGCAACAGCTCGACCGGCGAATAGTTGGTAAGAGCCTTGATTTTACGATAGAATTGTGTACGTCCGAGCCCCATCTGTCCGGCAATACTGTCAACGCTCAGATCCTGGTCGGACAACTCCTTCTCGACCAGAGAGCAAAACCGGGTATAAAACTCATTGTCGACATCGTCAATTTCGATATCCGCCGTCAGCCTGTGGTCAGGTATAACATGAGCTGTATTGGCAGTCTTTGACGATGGCCACAGCGACTGTATACGCCGACGGTTGTCGATAAGCGCCTCACAACGGGCCATGAGCACATCTGCGCTGAAAGGCTTTGACAGGTAGCCGTCGGCTCCACACTCATATCCACGCACGCGCTGCTCGTCCATCGAACAGGCAGTCAGCAACAACACCGGTATGTGTGAGGTAGACTGCTCGGCTTTCAGGCTTCGGCAGCATTCCATGCCGTCCATCACCGGCATCATGACATCGCATATAATAAGATCGGGGATATATTTGGCAGCCATCTTCAGTCCGTTGTAACCGTTTGAGGCTGTGAGGACCCGGTATTTCTCGCCAAGCAGCATGGTAAGCATCTGACGTATGTCGCGGTTGTCGTCGATGACGAGTACGGTAGTCTTGTCGTTGTCGGCCGACGACGGCTCGGTGACTATGTTTTCAAGCTCGAGCCTTACGTTTTCTGACGTAATACGCGAACCTGTGGTGACCACATCTCCACCGACGTGCTTTATCGGCAATGTCACCACAAATCTCGATCCCTTGCCCTGACGACTTTCAGCTACAAGCGTACCGCCATGCATTTCCACAAAAGCCTTTGCCAGCGCCAGTCCGATACCGGAACCGTTGGGGTTAATCTTGTCGACCTGGAAGAAGCGCTCGAATATATGCGGCAGATCGTCGGCACTGATCCCTTTGCCTGTGTCGGCAACGACGATTTCAACATTGTCGCCCACATGCTTCATTTCAACGGTGATCTCACCGTTGGATGGAGTGTATTTGAACGCATTGGATATCAGGTTGAACATAACACGCTCAATTTTATCAATATCGACAGCTACAGTAGACACGTCGGCTAAAGAGAAATCGGTAGAGAAACGTATATCGCGGCTTACGGCTATACTTTCAAACGACTCACACCACTCGTTCATCATTCCGGTCAGATCCACTTCCGACAGAGTCATATCAAGCTTGCCGTTTTCATATTTGCGAAAGTCGAGAATCTGATTGGTGAGACGCGTAAGTATACGCAGATTCTTATTGGCCAGTTTTACCATAGCCTTCTGTACAGGTGTCATATTGTCGGCATCGAGCAATTGCTCTATAGGAGCCGCAATGAGTGTGAGCGGAGTGCGCAGGTCATGAGACACATTGGTGAAAAACATTAGTTTAGACTGTGTTGCCTCGCGCAACTGCCGATTTAGTTCGATAACCTGATCGCGTTGCAACTCAAGCTGGTGATTCTGTTCGGCCAGCCTCATCTGGTGCTGACGGCGAAGCCAATAGGCCCGAAGCAACATAAACGACAGCACTACCATCAGCACCACTATGACTATAGCGGCATATAATAATGACGTCTGGGCGGAATGCTGAAGCCAATATGCCTCTACCTGCTCTTTCAGTACAGCTATTTTTTCGGCTTCTTCCTTCAGCTCCTCGTTCTGGAGCAAAAGTATCTCGGCGTTAGAGCGGTCGACGACCGAGGCCGCCGGTAGCTTGACGATACGTTGCACGGGGTTGCCTGAAAGAATATCGATGGCCGTACGTATAAGCCGCGAGCCCTCGGTGGGATAAAGGAATGTGGCGTCGATAACCGAGTCGGCCACGGCACGCACACCTATTTCAGGAGCGGCATCGATACCTATTATCTTAATGTCGTCACGACCGGCAGCGCGCACTACCTGCGAGGCTGCGATAGCCATGCGGTCGTTGTGGGCATACAAAACATTGGCTTCCGAATGAACACGCAGAAGCGAGTCGACCGCGACCGCCGCATCGGTGGCATTCCAATTGCCGTAGGCCGACCCGACAACCGTCATACCTGCAACGCTATCGGTCACAGCCAGAAATCCGGCATGGCGTTCTTCGGCCGGAGTAGAACCTTTAAGCCCGCGAATTTCTAAAATGCGTGCATCACCACCAGTCATACTATATATAAGTTGGGCGGCAGAACGACCGACCTCAAGGTTGTCAGCACCCTGAAAAGATGTGAAACTGTCACCATGTATACCGCGGTCGAACAACAGCACCGGCATACCCGACTCGTATATTTCGGATATGACGGGAGTAAGCGCATCAGCCTCGTTTGGAGCGGCAATGATAATATCGAAATCGTTTTCGGCAAAGTAGCGAAGGTCGGCGATCTGCTTGTCATTGCTATCGTCGGCCGAGCGAATCTCCACCACGGCATTATCGTGAAACATCATTTCACGCAATATTTCCTCATTCATCTTCTTGCGCCAGTCGTCATCGCTACACTGCGAGACACCTATACGGTAAACCTTTCCGGTATCACGGCATCCAAGAATAAGACTCAAAACGGCGGCGACTATCACAACAGCCGTCAGTCGGGTCAGTCCCAATAATCTGATCATGGTATGGGATATTGATAAAGTGAATATCTTAATTGTGTATTTAATTGGTATCGGAATGCAAATATAAGAAATCTTTCACTTATGACAAATGTTGTGTAATGTATTAAAAATTAAGTTACACAACATTTTTTATATCCTGTGCAACATAAATTATATCTGTCGTCGGGATATTGGAGTAGATTTGCACTGTCACAAATGATAAAATCAAATTCACATCGCATGAAATACACAACCCAATTAATGGCAACCATTCTTGCATTCGTCGCCGGAACCTCACCGATGAAAGCCGAAGACAATGTACGTATCGAACATCTTGGCGTAAACAATACGCTGGTACGTGTCGACGGCAACGAAAAATATCTGCTGATGCCGGTGCAGGAATCAAACGACGATGCCAAAGTCGACATTCTCGTAGACGGAAAGCTCGACCGCACCATCAATGTCCGTCTGGCCAAGACCCGCGTAGACTATAAGGTACCTTTTGACCTTCAGAAATACGCCGGACACAATGTAGTACTCAATATCGTAACACAGCAGAACCGTTCGTCGGTACGCGACGCGAAAGAAGACGTATGCTGGAAAAATTTCGAGACAAGCGACACTTTCGATACCACCAACCGCGAGAAATACCGTCCGGCATTTCATCATACTCCGCTATATGGCTGGATGAATGATCCCAACGGTATGTTTTACAAAGACGGTGTGTGGCACCTGTGCTATCAATGGAATCCCTATGGATCGAAATGGCAAAATATGACATGGGGCCAATCGACCAGCCGCGACCTGATACACTGGGATCATAAAGATGCTCTGATCGAACCCGACGGGCTTGGCACGATATTCAGCGGGAGCGCTGCTGTCGACCATACCAACAGTGCCGGATTCGGCAATGACGCCATAGTGTTCATGTACACCTCGGCCGGAGAAAACCAGATACAGTCGCTGGCATGGAGCACCGACAACGGAGAGAGTGCCAATATGTATCCCGGCAATCCCGTGCTGACCATGGACAGCGAGGCCCGCGACCCCAACATGTTCTGGGATGAAGCAAAAGGAGAATGGGTACTCCTGCTGGCTCACGCTCTCGACCACGAGATGCTTATATTCACCTCGCCTGATATGAAGACATGGACACTGCAAAGCTCTTTTGGCAAGGGACATGGCGCTCAAAACGGAGTGTGGGAATGCCCCGACCTGCTGGAACTACCTGTACGCGGCACCAACCTCACCAAGTGGGTGCTGATATGCAATATTAATCCCGGAGGCCCGTTTGGAGGTAGCGCTACCCAATATTTTGTAGGAGATTTCGATGGAAAGACTTTCGTTGCCGATACCCCCACATCGGGTAAAGTGCCCACCAAGTGGATGGACTACGGCAAAGATCATTATGCTACCGTGTCGTGGAGCGGCGCCCCCGACAACCGCAAGGTTGTCATAGGGTGGATGAGCAACTGGCAGTACGCAACCGAAGTACCCACGATGCAGTTCAGAAGCGCCAACACTCTCCCCCGCGACCTGTCGCTCTTTAAAGGCGACGACGGCGAATACTATATTTCGACGATACCATCACCGGAGACCGACATATTGCGTGGCAAAATCGCCACAAGCGTAAAATCGACAACACTGAATCCGAAAGGTCATTCCTACAGCCTGCCGACCGAAAACGACGGTATCTGCGAAATCGAGATGTCGGTCAATGCCCTCAAGTCGCCCGGTGTGATACTGACACTATCCAACCCCGTCGGCGACAAAGTGAAGATGGTCTTCGACCCAAAATCGGGCGCATTCAGTGTAGATCGTACAAACAGCGGTATCACTATCTTCAGCCAGGACTTCCCCGCTATAGTCACCGCACCTACATTGCGCAAGAGTGCCGAACAGTCGCTGCGTATATTTATCGACCGATCAAGCATCGAAGTATTTGACAAAGAAGGCAACTTCGTCATCACCAATCTGGTGTTCCCTAACAAGCCCTACACAACATTGACCGTAGAACCCATAGCCGACAAAGCCCGACTTAACTATCTCGACATTTACTCTATAAACATCGATTAACCGACAATTTATCAACAATGAATAACACCCAATCACTCAAGATGGGCCGACAAAGTGCCCTGGTACAGATAATCCCCGTGATGCTGTGCTTCTTTGCCATGGGATTCGTAGATCTCGTGGGTACCGCCTCCAATTATGTGCAGAAAGACCTCGGTCTGACCGACTCGCAGGCCAATCTGTTTCCCTCGCTCGTATTTTTCTGGTTTCTGATATTCTCGGTGCCGACCGGAATACTCATGAATCGTATCGGACGCAAAAAGACCGTATTGATAAGCCTTGTGGTGACCGCCGCGTCGCTCATCATCCCCATAGCAGGTAGCAGCTACTACTATATGCTTGCCGCTTTCTCACTGCTCGGAATAGGCAACGCCTTGATGCAGACATCTCTGAATCCTCTGGTGTCAAATCTGATTGCTCCCGACAAGCTGGCCTCGACTCTTACTTTCGGACAGTTTGTAAAAGCCATAGCATCGTTCCTGGCTCCGATTCTTGCAGCCTGGGGGGCAACATCTGCCGCCGTGACCTTTGGCCTTGGATGGCGTGTACTATTCCCAATCTATGCTATAGTAAGCATACTGTCCATATCCATGCTGTCGGCGACCCCGATCCGCGAGGAGAAACCCGATAAAGCGTCCGGCTTCATGGAATGTGTGCGTCTGCTTGGCCGGCCGTTCATTCTGCTCTGCTTCATCGGCATCATGTGCCACGTAGGTATTGACGTAGGTACCAATACCACCGCTCCGAAAGTGATGATGGAGCGTCTCGGTCTGCCCCTCGAAGAAGCAGGATTCGCCACCAGCCTCTATTTCATTTTCCGCACCGCCGGTTGCCTAACCGGAGCCTTCATACTGCGCAAAGTGTCGTCGAAAGTATTTTTCGCTATCAGCGCATTGATGATGCTCGCCGCCATGATACTGCTCTTCACCAGTACTTCACTCCATATCATCTACATCGGTATCGCACTGATTGGATTCGGTAACTCCAATATCTTCTCTATAATCTTCGCACAGGCTCTCAACTCCACACCTACAGAGAAAAATGAAGTTTCGGGCCTCATGATTATGGGTCTGTTCGGCGGTACGGTGTTTCCCCTCGCCATGGGCTTTGCGAGTGACCTCACCGGAGGTCAGGCCGGAGCTATCGCCGTGATGACAGTAGGTGTAGCATATCTTCTGCTCTATACACTTAAAATCAAACATAACTAAAAACGCTATACTCCATGAAAGAAAACATCGTAGTAGGAATGGGCGAAGCCCTCTGGGACGTCCTTCCCGAAGGTAAAAAAATCGGTGGCGCACCTGCCAACTTCGCCTATCATGTATCGCAGTTCGGACTCCCCAGTTGCGTAGTGAGCGCCGTCGGCGACGATGCTCTGGGACATGAAATTCTCGAAAATTTCACATCGAAAGGCCTCAACCACCTCATCGACACCGTACCATATCCCACCGGAACAGTACAAGTTGAGATAGATCAGGCCGGTATACCACAGTACGACATCAAAGAAAACGTTGCATGGGACAACATACCATACACTGCATATCTGGAACAACTCGCCGGTCGCACCAAAGCTATATGCTTCGGCTCGCTGGCACAGCGCAATGTAGTGTCGCGCAACACCATCAACCGTTTTCTCGACGCCATGCCGCAGAATGCCGACAATCTTATCGTATTTGACGTGAACCTTCGTCAGGGTTTCTACAACAAAGAGATTCTCTGCAACTCTATGGAGCGTTGCAATATACTTAAAATCAACGACGAAGAACTCATTACTGTGAGCCGTATGTTTGGTTATCCCGGCATCGACCTTCAGGATAAATGCTGGATTCTTCTTGGAAAATATAATCTGAAGATGCTGATCCTGACATGTGGCATCAACGGCAGCTATGTGTTCACTCCCGGCAACGTATCATTCCAGGCAACGCCACATGTCGAAGTTGCAGACACAGTAGGCGCCGGAGACTCATTCACAGCAGCTTTTATCGCCAGTATTCTCAAAGGGAAATCTGTACAAGAGGCCCACGCTATCGCCGTGCAGACCTCGGCATTCGTATGCACAAAAAAGGGTGCAATGCCAATTCTTCCCGCCGAAATCACAGAAATGTAATAATCCAACGGTTGACATATATATTATTGATTATTACCGTCATTGGCGTCAGGCCAATGACGGTTTCTCTTTGCACTCCTACCAAACCGGGAATTTACCGATGGAGACATTCCTCAAGATAATCATATGCCACATTCCAAGGAATATAAACATCCTGATTCCCAGGAATCAGCCGCACCGGCATTTCGTTGAGATCAATGCGGAGATAATAACGCCCCGACGTAGAACGAAACAGTATCATCTGTAAATTAGATGCCATCGGAACCACATAAAAATCACGCCAGTTAAAACCTACGGTGTCAAAATCGCCGGTTATATAATAACATCCGGGCAACTGCATCAACGACAATAGAGGCATCAGGGTTTCAGCATGACCAAACCGAAGCATGGCGCTATAAGGATTTTCTCCCTCAACGGCCTCCTGGGCGGTTCGTATCAGTTCAGACAGCAAAGGAGATGCCATAGTAGCGGGCACGGCTGAAAGCGACGAGGCCGAATGAGTGAGATAGTGATGAAGATTCTCTATACTCCACAGTTCATTCATTTCGGCATCGGTGAAATACCGCGACATGTCTACCGAAATACCCATGGCGCTACATCCTGCCACAACCTTATATACATTAATACCAAAATCGCGGGCTTTCTTGTCGGAAATGGGGAAATTTTCACCCAATAGATGCGATGCGACAGAAACAGGCGCGTGTGTGTCGACATATGTTTTGTAGACACTGCGCCACTCGTCTCCGTTGATAAACGTCGTATAGTCGCTATCACACTCCCAGAAACGCACCAATCGGTTGTTCTGCGGCCCGGATGATGTATATATCTCAATATCACTGTCAAGACGCGTCAGCCGGTGGGTAAATTCGTCCATCGACATCACACAGCGAGGCACGTAAGATGATATGGCACTAATCTTTCGCCCTTTAAACAGCATCGGGTAAGTCTCAAAAGCCCGCAAAGCTATAGCTTGCTGCTCTACCACACCGAGAGAGTCCAATGCCCCCCAACGTCCATCGGTACGCTTGACAACGTAGCCACACAACTGCAACAATTCCTGTCCAGCAGGCGTAATAGTATGCATAGAGTCGGCCAGAGACAATGTCTGTATAAGATCGCGGGTATATTTTGCCGACGACAGATACCTCGCCCCATGGCGCCCGACATGATTCATGAATACCGGAGTAAGGGAGTCGGGATACGCCAAATCCTTTACCGTACGCTCCGGATATGGCATAGCAGAACCCTGGCACTGAAGCATATTGTAACCATAGCCGCCACTATCGGCAAAAGATATTACCGGCGACATCAGACACAGCAACGCAACTGCTGCAAAGAAAATAGTTTTTTTCATCAGGCTCTAATGTTGAGATTTATATATCAACAAATCTCAACAAAGGTTAGTTGACATAATCCAGAAGTTAATCAACATGGGTTCAACATACGCACAGCTTTTTTTACTGTACTTATGTCAAACCCTCGTTAGGCCTTCAGACTTGATGACACAAATTGCCACATGGCAATGCCGGCACTTACGGAGACATTGAGCGAGTGCTTTGTGCCGAACTGTGGTATTTCGAGACAGATGTCGGCATTATCGACAACCTCCTGTGAGACTCCGTTTACCTCATGACCTACAACAAGGGCATACGTCATCTCGGGTTCGGGAACAAAATCCTCAAGACTGACGCTATGCTCAACCTGCTCAAGCACACACACTCTGACCCCGTCGGCCTTAAGCGAACGGACTAAATCAACCGTGTCGGAAGCATACATCCAGTCTACCGAATCTTCAGCACCCAGAGCCGTCTTGTGAATTTCGGGAGATGGCGGACATCCGGTGACGCCGCACAATATCACTTTTTGCAATCCGAAACCATCGGCCGTACGCAACATGGCGCCGACATTGCTGAGCGAACGCACATTGTCGAGCACAAGTATAAGCGGAAGCTTGTCGGCATGCTTGAATTCTTCGGCCGACATACGGCCAAGATCCCATATCGTTTTCTTCTTCATAGTGTAAAAATAGCCTAAATTAACCATCCGGCCAAGAAAAACAGGATTTTTTCGTACTTTTGCACAAAACCTATCAACGATGAATATACTCAAACACGCTCTGGCAGCATCGGTAGTAATGATCCTACCGGCCTCTCTATACTCACAGTCGGGATCTATAACCCCCGGCATGCTCACAGAAATCAAATCGCACTATAAAGGTACGGCCGAAGACCGCGCACTACGCAACGCAATAGCCGGCAACGACATAAATAAGTTGGCTGTCAATGCCGACAACCGCCGGCCAGTCGACACAAACTTCAGTCATAAGGTCAAGAGCCGCGGTATCACCAATCAACGCCAGTCGGGGCGTTGCTGGCTCTTTACAGGCCTGAACGTATTGAGGGCACAGATGATGGCCACGCATAATCTCGACAAGCTGGAACTTTCTCAGAGCTATCTGTTTTTCTGGGATCAACTTGAAAAATCAAATCTCTTCCTTCAGGGAATAATCGACACAGCCACGCGGCCCGATGACGACCGTACCGTAGACTGGCTGTTCACCCATCCGTTGAGCGACGGAGGGCAGTGGACCGGAGTATCAGAGCTCATAATGAAATATGGCGTGGTTCCGGCAGAAGTAATGCCGGAGACCAATACCGCCAACTCGACATCTCGTTTCAACCAATTGCTGTCGCTCAAGCTGCGGGAATATGGTCTTGAACTGCGCCGCGACGCTGCCAACGGGGTCTCGGCAGAATCGCTCGAAGAACGGAAGACAGCTATGCTCGGCGACATATACCGTATGCTCGTGCTTAATCTCGGCGAGCCTACTACAGAATTCACTTGGACACGACGCGACAGCTCTGGCAACGCCATCGACACACGCACCTACACTCCGATCGAATTCTACAACACCTATGCCGGCAACGATCTGCGTGGCGACTATGTGATGGTAATGAATGACCCTACCCGACCATACTATAAGACATTCGAGATAGACTACGACCGTCATACATACGACGGTCAGAACTGGACTTATATCAACTTGCCAGTAGACGAGATAAAGGCTATGGCGATAGAATCGATAAAAGACAGCACGATGATGTATTTCTCGTGCGACGTAGCGAAGTTTCTCGACCGCGACCGCGGACTGCTCGACATCGACAATTACGACTACGGAGCACTGCTTGGCACAGACTTCTCCATGAATAAACACGACCGTGTCTACACGCATGCCAGCGGATCGTCGCATGCCATGACACTGATGGCTGTCGACCTCGATGACAACGGTCGCCCGGTGAAATGGATGGTAGAAAACTCATGGGGCCCGGGTGCCAACGACGGCCATCTCGTCATGACCGACCGCTGGTTTGACGAATACATGTTTCGTCTGGTACTCAACAAAAAATATGTACCAAAAAAGACTCTCGATCTGCTCAAACAGCAACCGGAGCGTCTGCCGGCATGGGATCCGATGTTTCTACCGGAAAACTAATCGTCGATAGAAAACATTTTGTGAAGCTCTTCAAAGCGCGCCAACGAGTCGGAACCGTGTCGCGCCAGCGAACTGCGCACTTTCGACAAAGGCTTCAGGCTCATAGTGCCGCTCTTTGAATAAAATTTGTCGGCATAGCATATAAGCTTTTCCAATAGTGTCTCCGGACAATAATCGGCAAGCGGCAAGTCCATGTTCTGCTGTATAATATCTTCCTTGGTAATCCCCGTACCGGTGTGCGATTCAGCTACACGGGCCCACTCTTCCGGTGCGCCGATATGACGCAGTATGGCTGCCCCGATTATTCCATGGCGCAGATATGGTTCGGTACCATTGCAATGGATACCGGGTGCAGAGGTTCGGAATATACCAAGGTCGTGCAACATCGCGGCGGCTTCAACCTGTTGCGGGTCAAGGCCAAGAGATCGACGATTGTTGATAGTCAAAGCCAGATCTGCGACCTGACGTCCATGAGTGAGATATATACGGCGTAATTCAGGATTATCTCCATCCGGCGGATAAAAATAATCGATTATTTGTCGATAGTCAATCACTGTCGATTACTATAGGTCGACTATTGTATTCCAGCCGTGTACATCATCGTATTCGCCGAGCTGCACGGCACGCAGACGATTGTAGAGCGCGGTGGTTATCTCACCGGGATTTCCGTCGGGGCAAAGCTCATACTTGATTCCTGTGTCGATGTCATGAATTTCACCGACCGGCGATGCCACGGCAGCAGTACCGCATGCTGCAGCTTCCTGCACATCGGCAAGTTCCTCGACAGGTATGTGTCGGCGTTCAACCTTAAGCCCCATATCGGCGGCAAGCTGCATAAAACTCATATTGGTAATCGACGGCAAAATCGACTCGGATTCAGGGGTGATATATACACCGTCTTTAATTGCAAAGAAATTGGCAGGCCCACACTCGTCGAGATATTTCTTTTCTTTAGGGTCGAGAAACAGCACTGCTGAATATCCAAGATCGTGGGCATGCTCGGTTGCTGCCAGCGACGCAGCATAGTTACCGCCTACCTTATAACGTCCGGTGCCTTTAGGAGCAACACGGTCATACTGACGCATGATACAGATCTTTGTGGGTTTGAATCCCGACTTAAAATACGGACCGACGGGACTCACGAGCATCATAAACAGATATTCGTCGGCCGGCTTTACACCTACACGTGGCGAAATACCGATTTCGAGCGGTCGGATGTACAGCGAGGCGCCGGAACCATATGGTGGGATAAAACGCTCGTTTAGCTTTACTACTTTCAGCGCCATCTCCTTGAAAAGCTCCTCTGTAATCGGAGCCATCATGATACCTTTGGCGCTGGATATAATACGTTTTGCATTTTCTTCCAGACGGAATATACGTACTTTCCCATCTTTTCCTCTAAAAGCCTTGAGGCCTTCAAAAGCCTCCTGACCGTAGTGGAGAGCCGTAGCAGCCATATGAAGGTTGATATACTCTGAATCGGAAACTTCTATGTCGCCCCACTTTCCATTGCGATAGTAGCAACGCACATTGTAGTCGGTTGGCACATAGCCAAATGGGAGCGATCCCCAGTCAAGTTCTGCTGTCATAGCGTCTGTAATTATGATTAGACGGCACAAAAGTACATATTTTTTCTATCATAATCAACTTACTGCACTAAAATGGCACATCTGTGCAATAATCCGCATACGCCTCGCATGCCTATTTTTTATTTTTCTGCAATTTTTTTCGGGCGTAAAGCGTTATATTAATATGGCATATCTGCGTATGATATTGATTGCTGCAATTGTGGCATTGTGGTCCGACTGCTGCAAGGCGGATATAAGCGGCCGCGCGTTGACCACCGACAGTCTCGACATCGAACTGCCGGCAGTAAAACCACAGCATGTGCGCCGCCGATACCCATTTGTCACGGAAGATGGCGACACGGCACTGATGGTGGTACTGAACAATGTCACAGTGTTTTCACCACTCAAATTCAAAAACAAGAAGCAGGAGCAATTTTACTGGCGCACGGTGCGCGACGTAAAACGCACTCTCCCCTACGCCAAGATGATTGCCGAGACACTGCTCGAAACCTACGAATATATCGAGACCTTCCCCACCAAAGCTGAACGTGAAGCCCATCTGAAACAGATGGAAAAAGATATATTTGAGCAATACAAGCCTGTAATGAAGACCTTTACCAAGAGTCAGGGCAAAATGCTGATAAAGCTTATAGACCGCGAGACCAATCAGTCGGGCTACGACATCATAAAGGCTTTTCTGGGGTCGTTTCGTGCCGGTTTCTGGCAGACGTTCGGACGCTTTTTCGGAGTAAATCTGAAAGCTCATTTCCGGCCTGACAAAAACGACGATGACGCACTTATAGAGCGTGTATGCATTCTGGTAGAGGAAGGACAGTTGTAGTCTGGATTTTTTTTGCTAACTTTGAGCAAACCGTTTATCAGACTAATGAATACTCCCGCAGTTATCCGACGCGCGGTGGCGATTGTGTCGCTTATCGCTGTCACATTGCTTTTCCTTGACTTCACAGGTACAGTTCAGCCTCTGTGGGGATGGATGGCAAAAATACAGTTTCTACCAGCATTTCTTGCACTGAACCTGATTGTACTTGCCGCTCTGGTGATTACCACACTCGTGTTCGGGCGTATTTACTGTTCGGTAGTATGTCCGCTGGGTATAATGCAAGACGTCTTGGCCCGTATCGGACGAATCGGCCGACGTAACCCATACTCATATTCACCGGCTCACAGCGGACTGCAACTTACCGTATTCGCCCTGTTTGCCTTGGCTGTAATCGCAGACTTCAGCTTGCTTGTAGGCCTGCTTGCTCCATACAGTTCATTCGGTAGGATTATATCGGTTTCATTAAGCCCTCTGTAGTGGCGGCAATATCCTTTATAATAATAGTGATACTGGCTGTGCGCAACGGTCGCACATACTGCAATACAATCTGTCCGGTCGGCACCATATTGGGCTATTTGAGTCAGTATTCATGGCTAAAGCCATATATCGATACTGACCGCTGTAACGGCTGCGGACTATGTGCACGCAATTGCAAATGCGCCTGTATCGACCATAAAAACCACAAAATCGACTATCTGCGCTGTGTAACATGTTTCGACTGTCTGGGCAAATGCCACCGCAATGCCATAAAATACGGGCACCCCGTACAGGTGAAAACTTCTGACGAGAATACACCAGCCGACACCTCCCGCCGCGCCTTCCTGTCGGCTACTGCAATTGCCGGAGGCTCGCTGCTCGTAAAAGCATCGGGCGTACATCTCGACGGCGGTCTGGCTGTAGTAGAAGACAAGCAACCACCTGTACGTCGGCATCCCATCACCCCGCCCGGGTCGGAGAGTCCGGCCAACATGCGCTCTCACTGTACGGCATGCCAACTGTGTATCTCCGTATGCCCCAACCATGTGCTTCGACCCGCCACCACTATAGATGACGCCATGCAACCACGATGCAGCTACGAAAAAGGCTTCTGCCGCCCGGAATGCACTCGGTGTAGCCAGGTATGCCCCACCGGAGCTATCCGTCCGGTGACACGTGAGCAACGCACGGCCATTCAGGTCGGTGTGGCACGCTGGATCAAAGCCAACTGCCTCCCTGTAGCCGACGGGGTGAAATGCGGAAACTGCGCTCGCCATTGCCCATCGGGGGCCATACAGATGGTGCCGCTTAACGCAGATGATCCCGAAGGACTCAAAATACCGGTCGTAAACGAAAACCGCTGCATCGGATGTGGCGCATGCGAATATGTGTGTCCGTCGCGACCTTTCTCGGCCATTGTGGTTGACGGACTCGACAGTCACCGACACATTTAAACTGATCCCTCCAAACAACATTCGCCAATGGAAAAGCATAACAACGACATATCACGACGCACATTCCTGACCCGCCTGTCGGCCGGCGCGGCAGCCGTAGCCGGCATTACTATGGCCGGGTGCCACAAAAAAGCCTCCGATACAGACAACGTAACTGCCGACGACACTCCGGTTGCAACCGGAGAAATGACCTACCGCACATCGCCAATCACAGGCGACAAAGTATCGTTGCTCGGATACGGATGTATGCGCTGGCCCCAGAAGTACGACGCCGACACCGACGATATGATAATCGACCAGGACGCGGTAAACCGGCTTGTAGACCACGCCATCGAACACGGCGTAAACTATTTCGACACTGCACCACCATATCTTAAAGGAAAGAGTGAACAAGCCACGGGAATCGCACTGTCACGCCATCCGCGACAATCATATTTCCTGGCGACAAAACTCTCCACACATCCCGACAATCCGGATCTACGCACCCTCAAAGGTGCGCGTGAAATGTTTGAAAATTCATTGCGTCAGCTACAGACCGACTATATTGACTATTACCTGATTCACTGTGTAGGGCTCGGACATCCCGTAATGCCGCAGACCTCAAGACTGCACCCAGACGATCCTCCGGGATGGCAAATAATGGAAGAACGCATCATAGACAACGGTGTACTCGACTATCTGCTCGACCTACGGCGACAAGGAAAGATACGCAATCTCGGATGGTCGTACCACGGCGACGTTGAATCGTTCAACTACATGCTCAAGCTCCACGACGAGGGGAAAGCAAAATGGGATTTCGTACAGATACAATCCAACTACGTAGACTGGCGTCACGCATCGGGATTCAACACCAACGCTGAATGGCTTTACGACCAGCTGCATTCGCGCGGCATACCGGTAGTGGTGATGGAACCTCTGCTTGGCGGACGCCTGTCGGCGCTCAACGACAATCTGGTGGCAACCCTTAAACAGCGCGAACCCGAACGCTCTGTAGCATCGTGGGCTTTCCGGTTCGCCGGACATCAGGAGGGTATACTTACCGTATTATCGGGCATGACCTACATGGATCATCTCGACGACAACATTGCCACCTACTCACCGCTGAAACCCTTATCCGACGACGAGCTTAATCTGCTTGAAGAGACGGCGCAGATCATGCTTCGTTATCCCACCGTGCCATGTACAGCCTGCCAGTATTGTATGCCATGCCCCTATGGGCTGGACATTCCGGGAATATTCGCCCATTACAACAAGTGTGTTAATGAAGGCAATGTAGTGGCATCGTCGCAAGATCCCGATTATCGCCGTGCACGCCGTGCATTTCTTATCGACTATGACCGCGCCATACCGTCGTTCCGTCAGGCCGACCATTGTGTAGGATGCGGTATCTGCCTGCCAAAATGTCCGCAATCTATCGACATACCTGGACAAATGGTAAGAATAGACACTATTGTAGAACAGCTGAAGCAAGACAATCTATGATACAATACGATTTCGACACTATTGTCGACCGCCACAATTCAGAGTGTGTGAAATACGACCGTCTGCTCACCGATTTCGGCCGCGACGGTCTACTGCCACTATGGGTAGCCGACATGGATTTCGCGGTAGAGCCCGCTATCACCGATGCACTTCGGCATCGAGTCGACCAAAGGGTCTACGGCTATCCTTTGGTACCGGAACGCTTCTGGCACTCAATTATAGACTGGGTACACCGTCGACACAGTTTCGACATCGAACCGGAGACACTAACTTACGTACCCGGAATCGTACGTGCCATAGGCCTGGCCATCAACTACTTCACCAAGCCCGGAGATAAGATACTTATACAGCCTCCTGTCTACCACCCGTTTGCCGCACTTACCAAGGGCAACAACCGTGTGGTGGTAGAAAATCCGCTTGTACAGGACTCCTCCGGCAATTACCACATAGATATCGATTCGTTTGAACACACTGTCGCCGGTCAACGACCACGCATGATGATACTCTGCAACCCTCACAACCCAGGTGGACGACAGTGGAGTGCCGACACGCTACAAAAGATAGCAGCTATCGCGCGCCGATACGACATGATTGTCATTTCCGACGAAATACATGCCGACCTTATGTTGTGGGGAGGAAAGCACATACCGTTCCTTTCTGTCAGCGATGACGCACGCGCTGTAGGCATCATGTTCGGAGCTCCGTCAAAGACTTTCAACATACCCGGCCTGGTATCTTCATGGGCCGT
This sequence comes from uncultured Muribaculum sp., assembly GCA_964578325.1. GTDB lineage: Bacteria > Bacteroidota > Bacteroidia > Bacteroidales > Muribaculaceae > Muribaculum. Next base: position 23,623 of record CAZOCO010000002.1, on the reverse strand, counting down.
CATCCCCAACCCCGAGCTGCGTGAAGGTTTCTACCAATGGCTTACCGTCAACGAACTCAACGTACCGACCATGATGGCTATAGATGGCACAGTGGCCGCCTATAACAACGGAGACCGGTGGCTCGACCAAGCGGTGGCATATATCGAAGGCAACATCCGCACAACCGAAGAAATTCTGTCACGTCGCATACCGGCTATAAAAGCCCTGCGACCTGATGCCTCTTTTCTGATATGGCTTGACTGCCGCGCACTCGGTCTCGACCACGATTCTCTGATATCACTATTTATCGACCGGGCCGGACTCGCGCTGAACGACGGCGCTATGTTTGGCGAGCAAGGATCGGGTTTCATGCGTCTGAACGTCGCTACTTCCCGAGAAATCGTCACCACAGCCCTCAACCGATTGGCCAATGCTCTGGCCGACAATAATTCCTGATATGAATCTGCGGCTACCAACATTATTATCTGCAATTCTGGCGACATTTTCAACGTGGGCATTCCGGCCGATAATGTCGCAAATTGACACACTGCATATTACGACCTCCAATATTGCAGCACCGGCGGTGGTCACCGTAGTAGTGCCTAAAGCATATCTGCAAGAGGGCGATACTACCCGCTATCCTACGGTCTACCTGCTTAATGGATATGACGGCGACCACACCTCCTATGTCAAAAGCACACCTCTTGACTCGTTGGCCGACAGCAACAACATAATTTTAGTCTGTCCCGACGGCCGTGACAGCTGGTATTTTGATTCCCCGGTCGACCCATCGATGCAGATGGAAAGCTACATCACATGCGATGTCATATCAACCATAGACCGACGTCTGCGCACACGCGCCGACCGCAATAACCGGGCTATAGCCGGATTGTCGATGGGAGGCCACGGTGCACTATGGATCGCCATGCGCCACCCAGATATGTTTGCATCGGCAGGCTCGATGAGTGGCGCGGTAGACATCAATATGCCCCGATTTCATAACAGATGGAAGATAAAGCAATGGCTCGGCTCCTACGAATCTGTGCCACAGGTATGGAAAACCCATACCGTCATGTCGCTGCTGCCGCAATTGTCTCCGGGGAGACTGCGTCTCATTGTAGCGTGTGGCGACAAAGACATATTCATCGGAGTCAACAACAATCTGCATAAATCGCTCACAAGCCGTGGCATAGATCATGTATACTCTGTCACTCCGGGCAACCATTCATGGGTCTACTGGCGACAGACACTGCCCCTGCTGCTCGACTTTTTTAATCAAACCTTCACCTACTCCGAATAACCATTTATCATGCACAAGAACTACATAGGTCTGTGGACTCTACTCGGAATAAGTCTGCTCGCCGTAACGATATACTCCTTCTGCGATCCGGTAAATATCTCCGGAGTCGAGATAAAACAGTCGGGAATCGCCGAACGACTCACCCGCAGCACAGCCGTCGAAGTGCAGTCGCCGACAAGACAGACTGTTGCCGAAATCCAAGAAGCCCCGACGCCAAAATTCCCTGCACAACTCGACACGGCATCACAGAATATCCTCATCTTCGGAGATTCAATGCTCGAAGGTCTAAATCCTCGTCTGGCTGCCTACGCCAAGCATAACGGCCATCGGCTTAACTCTGTCATATGGTATAGCTCTACTTCTGAACAATGGGGCAGCTGCGACACCCTGCAGGTATTTCTACGCCGGTTCAAGCCTACATTTATCTTTATCAGCCTTGGCGGCAACGAACTGTTTGTAAAAGACATCGCCACCAAACGCGACAAATGGGTAAAACGTCTGCTGAAACAAATCGGCGATATACCCTACGTGTGGATCGGCCCTCCTAACTGGAAGCCGGACACCGGCATTAACGACCTCATACAGGCCAATGTGCCACAAGGTCGGTTTTTCCTTTCAAACGGCATGCACTTCGACCGCGCCAAAGATGGCGCACATCCCACCCACGCCTCTGCGGCCTTATGGCTCGACAGTGTGGCCCGATGGATGCCAGCAAATGCAGAGCATCCTATCAGAATGGAACTTCCACCCGCGGGTCTGAAATCGAGACCTGCTTCGGTAGTTGTACTTCAACCCAAAATCTGACACCGCAATGGATATTTCGGTCATCTTCCACAACATAGCCGGTCTGCTCCGCTACGAAGCCGACAATCCGATGATATTTTCAAGCGGACTGTTCTGGATGTTGTTCCTGGTGTTTCTACCGATATTCGCCCTGCTACGCGACAAGCGCTGGCAAATGATGGTGTTTGTCGTCGGGTTTTCGCTATATTTCTACTATAAATCATCGGGATGGTTTTTCCTACTTCTTATAGCGACATCGCTTACCGACTGGACATTATCGCGGCTAATGGTAAAACTGTCAACCACAGCGGCGCGGCGGGCTTGCCTGCTTACATCTATCATTATATCACTCTCGGTATTAGGATTTTTCAAATACGCCAACTTTTTCCTTTGGAACTGGAATCAGATGGTAGAATCCAATTTTCAGCCGCTCGACATAATACTTCCTGTCGGAATCTCGTTTTACACATTCCAATCCATCAGCTACATAGTCGACGTATACAAAAAGCGCATAGCTCCTACCGAAACCTGGATTGAATATATATTCTTTCTGTCGTTCTTCCCGGCACTCGTGGCCGGTCCCATCGTGCGCGCCGACTATTTCCTACCACAGATAAAAAGCTCCACCCACGCTACCGCAGCCGACATGTATCAGGGCCTGTGGTTAGTGTTGATAGGCGTGATTAAGAAATCAATCATTGCCGATTATATATCGCAGTACAACGACCTTATATTTCAGACTCCCGACGGATACACAGGTCTTGAATCGCTTATGGGACTTATAGGCTACGTAGTACAGATATACTGCGATTTTTCGGGCTACTCCGATATGGCCATAGGTATAGCGCTCATAATGGGTTTCCGGTTGAGCCGCAACTTCAACTTCCCATATAAATCTCAAAATTTAAGTGACTTCTGGCGCAACTGGCATATTTCCCTGTCGACATGGCTGCGCGACTACGTGTATATTCCACTTGGAGGCAACCGTCGCGGCACTATCCGCACATATGTCAACAATTTCCTTACCATGCTTATAGGTGGTCTGTGGCACGGAGCAGCGTGGAAGTTCGTATTGTGGGGTGGTATGCACGGCATCGGACTTGCCGTACACAAATTCTGCCAGCCGTGGCTACGGCGTATTCCCGACATATGGCCGGTAAAAGCCATATCGTGGGCACTGACGATGACATATGTAGCCTTGCTTTTCGTATTTTTCAGAGCAGACTCTCTACACGATTCCCTGATTATATTGCGGAACATTTTCACCAACTTCGATCCCGAATATATCGTTCCATTTATCAAAGTGCGCTATGTGTGGCTCATTATGGTCATTATAATCATCGTGGCACACTCTCTTCCCCGCAGATGGTACGATATCGCCTCTGAAAAATTTGTCTCCGCCCCCTGGAGTGTAAAACTACTATTGTTTATTGTAGTAGTCCAGACTGTAGTACAGTTCATGAGCGAAAATGTCGCACCATTTATCTACTTCCAATTTTAAAGCATCTAAACTAAAGAGTGCGGGCGACCGAAGCATCGGCTTCCAATTGCTCGCGTAGCAGCGCTATAGAGTCAAATTTACGCTCATCGCGCAGACGCTTCAGAAATTTCACCACTACCGTCTTTCCGTATAGATCACCATCGTAGTCGAGGACATGCACTTCAAGCGTATCGTCGTTTCCGTTGTCGACTGTAGGACGATGGCCTATATTCATTATTGCTCGGTGTATATCATCCCCTGGCAGCATAATATCAACAGCATATACCCCTCGTGCCGGGACAATACACGGCTGTCCGAGCTGCTCGATATTGGCAGTGGGGAAACCGATGGTACGCCCCAATGCGCGACCATGTACAACCTTGCCACTCAACGCATATTCACGCCCAAGCATCAGCGCCGCCCTTTCAACATCACCATCTTCAATTGCCCGGCGCACAGCCGTGGAACTGACACTGCATGCGTTATATTCATCGGCTCCGTACACTGCGACACCAATTTCTGCTCCCTTTCGTCGGTAATCGTCAAATGCCGTCATGCGGTCGCAACCAAAGCGATTGTTAAAACCCAGCAACAGAGCTTCCACTCCGAACACTCGCTTTATATACTCCATAAAATCCACAGCCGACATACTACGCAGACGAGTGTTGAATTCCAGCAATACAACATCATCCACTCCGACACTGTTTATTAGCCGGAGTTTCAGATCGAGATCGGTAAGTATCGGGGCATGCCCTTTGGTTACTGCTCGAGGATGCGATACAAACGTGATTACCGATGAGCGCAACCGGAGCGCTCGACTTTTCTCGATAAGCTGTTCAAGCATGTACCTATGCCCGCGATGAACTCCGTCGAAAGAGCCTATCGTAGCTATTCGCCCGCAGTGTACACCGGGATTGTCAGGAGTGAGAATCATGGTACAAAGTTAACCAAATATTGTGAGTTATTATAAAAATTTATAACTTTGCACTCCAAACCAAAATATTCTGTCAAATGAAAAGAGCACTACCCTTGATGGCTTTAAGCCTTTCACTCACCGCCACCGGTGCAAATGATGTTTACAAGACTCCTGATAACGGAAAGGTCTATACCCTGGCAGATCTCGCTCAAATCAGTGAGGCCGGAGTGACAAAAGAAAGCGACAACACATACCACCTTGTAAAAGATATTGAAATAGCGGAAAATGATGGTTTTCGCTTTGACAACAATACCACAATCCGTATGGGAGCCGCCGTACTTGTCCGCGTCTACGGCCAGGCTGAATTTACAGTCACAGACACTGCTACAGTTTGTCCTGACGGCGAAGGAATAAAACCCAAAGGCTTTCATCTGTACAACATGAAACCATCGGCCCGCACTATTCAGCACATCCGATTTGAAGGTGCCAGTTTAAGCCTCGGCAACGAGCAGGGTACCGTAGTTGAAAACTGTACATTTATCGAAAGCAACGGTGAACTGGCAAAATATGCTATAGTTTTTTCGGCCGCATCGGTAAACAATGCCGTACGCAACTGCCACTTTATCCGCACTTGGTTTTCGGCCATAGGCAACGGATCAAATGTAGCTGCCGGTATGGTCATCGAAGACAATCTCATGGAAGACTGCTCGACACAAGGCCGCAATTATCCGTATCTCAACATCTGCCCTTCGGGCAATAACGGCGGAACGATCATACGTCGCAACCGAATAGTCGGTGCGGGCGGTGTCATGGCCGGCGCTATATCATTCTCAAACATGCTCACCATGACCGGCGCCAATGAAGCCCTTATCGAAGACAACGAAATGAGCGACTGTCGCTATGGCATAAACGCCTATGGCTACCAGAACACGCGTATCATAGGCAACAAGATTGTCAATTGCCACTATGAGACCAACGCCAACAATGGTGGATCAGGCATCACAGTATATTCGACAGCCACCACGCAGTATCCGGCCAAGGTATATATCCAGAGAAACTATATCAACGGAAACCTATGGGGTGTCACTGTTATCGGAGGATCTCAAGTCAATATGGGCCATACAGATGTAGCTGATACAGACCCCGATTATAATCCTGGCCTAAACATTCTTAAAAACAACGGTAACTGCGGCAAAGCTCCCGCAGGGAGCACAACAGCCTTCGATCCATCTATCCCATACGACCTCTACAACAACACTCAATCGACCATCTACGCACAAGGTAACGTATGGGGAGGCAATGACCAGTCTGCGGCAGAAATCGAAAAACGCATTTACCACAAAAACGACGATGCTTCACTCGGCGAAGTGATATTCATGCCGGCCGGCGACACATCAGGTATCACACTTGCATCTGACGACAGCATAGCCATAAACATCAATGCCGACGGCTCATTTAAAGTAGAAGGCGTGGCAGCTTCAACCCCGATAATCGTATACGATGTGACCGGTGCCATGCTGTGGAGCGGCGACGCGTCGGCCACAGTGAGCCTTAACCGCCGTGGCCTCGTCATAGTGAAAGCAGGCAATACAGCCCGTCGACTCGCGCTATAAGCTAAATTTTATATTTTTTGGCCGATTTACGATTGGTTCGGAATGCGAAACAACTTAATTTCGCAATCCGAACCAATTTACATTTATATATACTTGTCACAAAATACCACCATGAGATTCCATCTTTTAGCACTCACCGCCACATGCATTTTATCGGTCAATGCAACTGTAGTACAACGTCCTCTGCACGACGGCTGGCAATTCAGACAGGGAAATTCTGAACTATGGCACGAAGCTACGGTGCCGGGCAATGTACATCTTGACCTGATGGATGCCCGTATTATCGAGGATCCGTATTTCCGGCTCAACGAGCGCAGCGTTCAGTGGGTAGACAAAGAAGACTGGATGTATACGACCACCTTTGTCCCAACATCCGGTGAACTGGCGTCACAGCATAAAGAAATAGTATTCAAGGGTCTCGACACATATGCCGATGTCTACCTCAACCACCGGTTGCTTGTAAAAGCCGACAATATGCACCGCGAATGGCGGCTTGCTGTCGACAGCGTGCTGGTAGCGGGGGAAAATATCCTCGAAGTGTATTTTCACTCTCCAATAAAACTTAACGTGCCGAAATTTGATGCTCTGCCCTATGAACACAACACCGGCCCCGACCACTCGCAGATGGGTGGAATATTCAACAAGCGGATATCTCCATTCGCCCGTACAGCCGGCTTTGAATATGGATGGGACTGGGGACCGCGTCTTGTGACATTCGGCATATGGCGCCCGGTCTATCTCGAGACATGGAACGACGCCCGCATCACCGACGTCTGGTACCGTCAGCCAGAAGTCAATGCCAAACTCGCCAAAGTAAATCCGGAGGTAGAGATCGAAGCCGCGAAAGATATCGCAGAAGCTACCGTGACCATCACAGCCGACGGACGCACTGTGGCATCTAAAACCGTAGATCTACAAAAAGGGCTGAATACCATTGATCTCAACTTCGCAGTAAAAAATCCGCGGTTGTGGTGGACCAACGGTCTGGGTGAGCCATACCGCTATACGATGGTAGCACATGTATCAGACAACTCCGGAACGCTCGACTCCGATACCACACATGTCGGCCTACGCTCACTGCGTCTGCACAACGACCCCGACAAACACGGTCACAATCTGTATTTTGAACTCAACGGGGCACCCGTATTTGCCAAAGGCTCCAACATGATTCCCAACGACAATTTTCTATCGCGTGTAACCCCGGAGCGCTACCGCAAGCTTGTCAACGACGCTGCCGATGTCAATATGAATATCATACGGGTGTGGGGTGGCGGCATATATGAAGACGATGCTTTCTACGACGCATGCGATGAAGCGGGACTACTTATATGGCAGGACTTCATGTTTGCCTGTACCACCTACGAAGTAGATGAACCGTTTCTCGAAAATATACGCCGTGAAGCCATCTATAATGTGAAGCGCCTGCGCAACCATCCGTCTATAGCCGTATATACCGGCAACAACGAAGCCCAGGATGTATGGTTTGGCTGGGGCAACAAAAAACGCTATTTCGACGAAATGGGACTCGGAGACAAAGTGTGGGCCATGCAACATGCCATATTCTACGAAGTACTGCCACAGGTCGTAGAGCAATATGGCGGAGGTGTCACCTATCGACCCTCGTCGCCATGGGCTTTTGACGACACACCCAGCGACGGGGTCAACGGAGACGACCACTATTGGGGCGTATGGCACGGTGGCGATCCCATCGAAGCATACTTCGACCACCATGTGCGTTTTGAGTCGGAATATGGCTTCCAGTCGTTTCCCGAATACGAGTCGGTTCTCATCTACAATCCCGATCCCCGCGACCACAATATCTATTCGGAAGTCATGATGGCTCACCAGAACGCAGGCACATATGCCAACCATCGCATTGAAGAATACATGAGCCGCGACTATATTGTCCCCCAAGACTTCAAGACATTTCTCTATGTAGGACAAGTTCTGCAGGCCGATGCTGTAAAAATGGGTATGGAAGCTTTCCGCCGCGACCGGCCGTACTGCATGGGGTCGATCGTATGGCAGATCAACGACTGCTGGCCGGTAGCCTCTTGGTCGTCGCGCGACTATTATGGTCGATGGAAAGCACTGCACTATGCCACACGAAAGGCCTACGACGACATACTTGTATCGCCGCGCGTAAAAGATATCGACTCTCAAGCGACAGAAAACATTCAGGTAGCGGCACTACCCGGGCAGGAAGACACCGGAGTGCGTCGTTCCGACGATATAGCTCTCAACCGAAAGGTACTTGAGCTTAAACTTGTCAACGACCGCCGGTCGAAAGTGCGTGGCAACGTGCGTCTGCAGGCGATGACCCTTGCCGGAGAGGTTGTATATGAAGAAGCGTTATCTGTGACACTGCCCGCCAATGATGCCGTCGACGTAAAGACTTGGTATGTCACCGACATAATCGGCGATCACAAATCCTCTGATATAATATTCTACATCACATACGAAACCGGCGGTAAGACGTACTACAATATCGCATATCCGGAGCGGCAGAAAAACATGGACTTCCGCCATGCCGACATCAAGACCGAAGTCAAACCCACCGACGGCGGATATGATGTCACCTTCACCACCGACATTTTCGCCCGCGCCGTTTTCGCCAAGATAAAAGGCATAGACAATTTCTTCTCCGACAATTATTTCGATCTTCTCCCGGGGCAATCACACACCATCAGCGTCTCAACCGACAAGCCTCTCGACCAGTTCCTGTCTGAACTTGAGGTAATATCGCTTGGCGACACATACACACCGCAGTCTTAAACGCAATTCGCTCTATGATGCACGCTCTTGCTTTATTTTAGAGCGTGTATCAGCTCGGCAATCAGACTGCAATGCAAACATCTGTTACAAATCAGTTAAATTAGTTTAAACCAAGCCCTCTACAATTGATTTTGCACAAGATTTTTATTATCTTTGCAAAAATAAACCGAACATTATGGCAAAATTCCTCAAGATAATGACACTCCTCGTGGCTGCGCTGGTATTTCAGTCGGCCTCGGCTGTCACACCCTTGAAGAAAATTCTTGCCCCCGAACAGTCGGTCGACATCGCCTCCATCAACCTTTGGAAGCCAGAAATACCGGTAATCAATCCGGTAAAGACTCCGGCAGAAATGGTCCCGGATTTTGTACACGATATGATCGGCTATGCCCACGACTTTCTCGGTACACGCTACGTGCGTGGCGGCAAACGCCCGGGCGGATTCGACTGCTCCGGATTTACCGGTTATATATTCCGTCAGTTCGGCATTGATTTGCTTTCCAACTCCCGTTCACAGTATACACAAGGTGATGCCGTAGAAGATGGCGACATGCGTCCCGGCGATCTGGTATTTTACGCCGGTCGCGGAGGCAATCTGCACTATGTCGGCCATGTCGGCATAGTAACCGAAGTCAATTCCGACGGTACATTCAGCTTTATTCATGCATCGTGTTCGCGCGGAATCACCGTTTCCGAGTCGACAGAACCCTATTACAAGCGACGTTTTATCGGCGCACGACGCGTAGGTACCGCCGAATAACAACTTCATCATTGACCCAACAACTTGTATATACAGAAGGCCCGCAGTTCAAAAAAACAGAGCTGCGGGCCTTCTGTATAGGCAATATTACTGACGTAGCTTGTCGGCCGCATTTTCAAGCATATCGGCCAATCCGTTTTTTGCATCGGCAGCTTTAGCGCCGAGCTTATCGCGTAGATCTGATACTTTGCCCGAAACATTGTCGCGGAAATCAGCTGCTTTATCACTGAAATTAGCACTTGCATCGGCTACAGCTGCTTTTGCTGCAGACATCTTTTCGTTTAACTCGGTCTTTGCCGCACGTGCGGCAGCCTTTGCGCTCATCTGCGCGGCATCGGCGGAAATTTCTGATGCGACTTTGGCTTCAAGCACGTCGCTGTTGATAGTAGTGTCCATAATCAAATTTTTTATGTTGTTAATTCTGTTTTCAGTAGTTGAACAATCAACAAGCACAATGTGTTTTCCAAATAAAACTAATTAATATTTTATTACGAATTTTTTAACAACTCAACCACCATGTGGGACTGGATTATTGACACCATGCGCACATATCCGTCGATACCTATATTTCTTACAATAGGTATCGGATTCTGGATTGGAAAACTGCGCTACAAGACATTTTCTCTCGGCACCGTAACATCGGTACTGTTAGTGGGAGTATTGGTCGGCCAGCTGAATATTCCGATTTCAGGGCCTCTGAAATCAGTATTTTTTCTGCTGTTCCTGTTTGCCATCGGGTTTAGCGTCGGCCCGCAGTTTTTCAATGCCATAAAAGGTTCCGGCATAAAGCAGGTAATCTTTGCCGTAGTGCTGTGCTTCCTATGCCTGTTTGTGACATGGGGCTGCGCTAAAATTCTGCATTACGATGCCGGTATCACAGCCGGACTGTTTGCCGGAGCACAGACCATATCGGCTGTAATCGGAGTGGCGGGCGATGTAATTCCCGGGCTCGGCTACACAAAAGAGAAAGCCGCCGAAATGATAAATATCCTGCCGGTGTGCTACGCCGTCACCTATATATATGGTACCATCGGATCGGCTTACATTCTGGGCAATCTTGGCCCGGCCATGCTCGGCGGCCTGGCGAAAGTAAAAGCACAGACCAAAGCCTACGAAGCCGAAATGAACAAGTCGTCGGTAGTTACCACCCCCGGTTATATCGATGCCAACCGCCCTGTCACATTCCGTGCATACAAGGTCGAGGGTGACTGGTTCAACTCATCGCGCACCATCGAAGAAACCGAAGATTACATACAAAACACACTGAAACGCCGTGTATTTGTAGACCGCATACGCCATGACGGCCAAATTGTAGAACCGTCACCGGCGGCTGTTATCTCTAAAGGCGACACCATAGTATTGTCGGGACGCCGTGAATACGTCATTGAAGACGAATCGTGGGTCGGACAGGAAACAGACGATCCAGAACTCCTCAACTTCCCCGTGGAAAAAATTGACATTATGGTCACCCGCAAAGGGGCGGCAGGCTCTACAATCGACGCCTTGCGTTCACAGAAATACATGTATGGGGTTATCATCAGTTCCATTCGCCGTGGCAATGTGTCGATTCCGGTACTCGCCGCCACCAAACTGCTCACCGGTGATATTGTTACCGTCAGCGGACTCAAAAGCGAAGTCGATGCCGCAGCGCCTCATATCGGAGCCGCCGACCGTCCGAGCGAGCAATCAAATATGATACTTCTCGGCCTTGGAATCTGTATCGGCGCGTTAATAGGTGCGCTGACCCTGAAAATAGGTCATATACCTCTGTCGCTGTCGACATCAGGCGGAGCTTTGCTGTCAGGACTGTTCTGCGGATGGCTGCGTTCGCGCCACCCCAATCTCGGCGGCGTGCCAAAAGAAGCCATCTGGGTACTCGACAATCTCGGCCTCAACATGTTTATAGCCGTAATCGGTATTACTGCCGGCCCGACATTCATTGCCGGAATAAAATCTGTAGGCATAATGCTCTTCGTAGCCGGTATTATAGCCACTACCGTGCCGCTGTTGCTCGGCTTGTGGATCGGCGACAAGATTTTCAAGTTCCATCCGGCCATAAATTTCGGATGCTGTGCAGGCGGACGTACCACAACCGCGGCTCTTGGCGCCATACAGTCATCGCTTGATTCTTCCGTGCCCGCACTGGGATATACCGTCACCTACGCTATCGGAAACACACTGCTTATACTGATGGGTGTGGCTATAGTGCTTATGTGCGCCTGATATAGCGTCATCCCGTAATAATCTCTTCTCATAAAATCCCCTCAACTAAAAACAAATGACTATGACTACTACCGACAAATGTTCGACCAACATCGAATCGCGCTCATGCGAGAAAGAGCTTGAATCGTTAAGCCCGTTTGAGCTAAAGAACAGCCTTATAAATATGGCAGAAGCCGACGCACGCAAATCGGCATCGACATTTCTCAACGCCGGACGAGGCAATCCCAACTGGATCACCACCGAGCCGCGCCACGCCTTTTTCCTATTGGGCGAATGGGCTATGACCGAAGCCTCACGAGTGTGGGACGTGCCTGAAAACGGGATTTCAGGCATGCCGGCCACCACCGGAGCCGCAGACAGGCTGCGGGCCTACCTGACGAAAAATGCCACTCGACCCGGCGCTGCCCTCATCAAAGGTGCTCTCGACTATCTGGTCAACGAAAAAGGAGCTGTTGACGACGAAGTAGCAGGTGAATGGGCATCGGCCATTGTCGGCGACAGCTATCCCACCCCCGACCGCATACTGAAATACACCGAAGTACTCGTGCGCGACTATCTGGCACAGGAAATGGGCGACAACGCCCCCCGCACATCCGACTACGACCTGTTTGCCACCGAAGGAGGCACGGCTGCGATGTGCTACGCCTTCATCTCGCTGGCGGCAAACCACCTCATCAAGCCTGGCGACAAGATGGCTCTGATGACGCCCGTATTCACCCCCTACATCGAGATTCCACATCTCGACAGATTCGGCCTCGACGTGGTAAACATCAGCGCCAACGCCGTAGAACGCGACGGATATCACGACTGGCAGTATCCCGATTCAGAGATCGACAAACTTCGCGATCCTTCCGTCAAACTGCTCTGTATCGTCAACCCCTCCAACCCGCCGAGCTACACGCTCTCTCGCCACACCCTCGACCGTCTCATCGACATCGTAAAAAACGATAATCCCGGCCTGATGATTGTCACCGACGATGTTTACGGTACATTCGTACAGAACTTCCACTCGCTGATGTACGAGCTGCCCCACAACACCATGTGTGTATATTCATTCTCGAAATACTTCGGAGCTACAGGCTGGCGACTCGCCGTCATGGCCCTCCACCACGACAACGTATTCGACAGCCACATCGCCGCCCTTCCACAGACCGAAAAAGATGACCTGCAGCGCCGATACTCGTCGCTGACACTCGATGTGCCAGGTCTGAAATTCGTAGACCGACTTGTAGCCGACTCACGCCTTGTAGCCCTCAACCACACAGCCGGCCTCTCTACACCTCAACAGATACAGATGTCGCTCTTTGCCGCCTTCTCTCTGCTCGACAAAACCGACAAATACAAGACCGACATGCAGGCCATGATCACCCGCCGACTCAATGCACTATGGGATAATACCGGATTTACCCTCCAGCCCGATCCGCTGCGTGCCGGATACTATTCTGAAATTGACATGATGGTATGGGCCAAGAAAATCTATGGCAACGACTTTGCTGCATACCTCAACGCCAACTACGAGCCGCTCGACTTCGTGATACGGCTTGCCAACGAGACGGCAGTCGTACTGCTCAACGGTGACGGCTTCGACGGCCCGGCATGGTCTGTGAGAGTATCTCTGGCCAATCTGCGCGAAGACGACTACAGCCGCATCGGAAAGGCCATACGCCAGATTCTCGCCGACTACCACGACCGCTACGTCAAGAGCGGCGCCAAAGCCTGATAAACACACAACCCCCACTTACGCGGGCGTGCCACCGGAAAGTGACACGCCCGCACTATATTACTCAAAAGAACCCACAATCAGTGATGCCATGAATATCATAGTGACAATACATAATAACACACATCAGAAAACGCCCGAATATCATCTATGAGAATACAGCCGTAACCATTTGATTACAACATAGATAAACACCTTTATTTAATTCCGTGAGCTGAAACATTCATAATCCATAAGATTGTATTGGCGGGTGTAAACAGGGCTTTGCGACAAAAAAATCGCTGAAATAGCTAAAAATATTTGCGAGAGAAAAAAAATGTTTATAACTTTGCAATCGCTTTTGCGCTCAACAGTTAAAAGCAACCAACCTCGATGGCCCATTCGTCTATCGGCTAGGACGCAAGATTTTCATTCTTGAAAGAGGAGTTCGATTCTCCTATGGGCTACTAAAATAAGAACACAAACACAACAACAATTTAAGGTTTATTATAATGGCAAACCATAAATCATCGATCAAGAGAATCCGTCAGACCGAATCTCGTCGTCTTCGCAACCGTTACTACGCAAAGACCGCCCGCAACGCTGTGCGTCGTCTTCGCGCCAACAACAACCTCGAAGAGGCAAAGGCTGCACTCCCGAAGATTTCAGGCATGCTGGATCGTCTCTCAATGAAGGGTACCATCTCAAAAAACAAGGCCGCCAACCTCAAGAGCGCCCTCGCCCTTCACATCAACAAGCTCGCCGCAAAATAATCAGCCCCCACGCGAGGCTTGCCACAACTCTTACACTGCAGCATCCGTGTCGCCACAGCGGCAGGATAGCAGAATTGGCCCATTCGTCTATCGGCTAGGACGCAAGATTTTCATTCTTGAAAGAGGAGTTCGATTCTCCTATGGGCTACCAAATTTCAACTTTGGACCAAAACGCCCCGGTGCCGTCAGGCCTGGGGCGTTTTCCGTGTCGCACACTTACAGTCCGTATAGCCATTGTCGACAATCGACGACTCCTTGTCGCCGTCGGCCTGCAGCGAATTAAGTTCTCTTACTTCCTGCTCGACATTGCAAGAATCGGCAGTCTCATATTCTCCGGCCTGAACACCGGGAGTGTAGCGGGGTGCATTATCGTCTTTCATAATCGTAACATTTATATTCATAAGTAATAACCGCGGCTCGCCACAAATGGTTCACCGGTCGCCACGATCACACCGGCGCCAAAGAAATGATCACTTTCTAAAAAACGTCCGCATCTATTCCGGCAGCATCTTGCCATTATGCAAGTTTTTATTTAATTTTGCCAAACAACAGGCAACACACTCTTGACCATGAGACATCAATACGACAACATGACATCGGCCATCCTTAAACAAATTTTTGCGCTGGCCATATTCACAACCGTGTACACCGGTGCTGACGCCATGGAACACCGCGACGACAACGTGTTTATAATAGACGGCACAGAGACATGGCAGATCGTCGCGCCAAAAGGCGGCAAGAACGCCTACGTGAAAAGCACCATAGACCACACATACGAAGCCACCCGCTATAAAGAGTCCATCAAACCATACGTGTTCTACAACGACCGTGTCACTCTCGACAAAGCCTACGGCAAAGGGAAGCCGCGCTATGAGAGCGCAACATCACGCAACGTGTTTCACGACGACAACCGCGTGTGCTATATAGATATTGATCTTGACGGCCCCGGCAAAAAAAGCAAGACCCACTTTGAGCGTACTCTCAACGATCCGGCATTTTTCACACGCCTATATCTAGCCGACGACTATCCCATAAAGCATAAGACTGTAACTATCACAATTCCGGCCGAATATCCAGAGATGAGCATCGAGGAACGAAATTTCACATCGGCCGACGGCTCTCCGATAAGCCTGACCATTGAGAACAGGCCGGATGGTAGCCGTGCATATACCTATACGCTCACCAATCTTGACGGCACCATGAGGCAGGATGCAGAAAAACGCAGCCCACATCCGATGCGCTACCAGCCGGTGATCATCATAAAAGGCTGGTTCGGGTCGTTAGACTCGCTGTTTGACTGGCACGTCGGCATGGTGCGTGTCGATACCGACATCCCGGACATCAACTCTTTTCTGACGCAAAATGTCTACGCAGGAGACGCCTCCGGACTCACGTCGCGCCAAAAACTAGAGAAAATATACGCTTGGGTGCAAAACAACATACGCTATGTGGCCTATGAGGAGGGAGAGAGCGGACATCGTCCTGACCGGCCGGCCGAAGTAATACGCAAACGCTACGGCGACTGTAAAGGTATGGCCCTGCTTGTGGCCACCCTGCTCCGCCACGAAGGTATAGAGGCATGGATGGCATCTGTAGGCACCGACAACATTCCCTTCAATATTGCCGATGTGCCGTCTATAGGTACCACCGACCATAGTGTGTGCGTGGCTGTAGAAAATGGCGACACACTGTATCTCGACGCAACCAATGAGTATATTCCGGCAGACCACATCCCCGGCACCATACAAGGCAAGGACGCCATCCTACTGCCTGTCAACGACAAGGAAAAGTGCATGCTGCACAATATCCCGACACTCGCTCCGGCCGAAACGGCTATCGACTCCGTATGCTACAACTATACCCTTGTACTCGGGCATGCCGCGCTAGTCGGCACCGTCACGCGCACCCTGTCGGGCGACTTCAAGGAAATATACATTACGCGCTATAGCGAAAAAGGCGAGAAGCACACAGACGAGGAAATTGCCCTGGACCTGGTACCTCTGCGGCGCAGTCAGATATCAGTTGAGGATCTGGAAAGGGACTTCAGTTCCTCCTCCCGATGCGCGACAATAAAGGCACCGATAATCAACAGCGAGGCCATCACCGATGCGTCACCGGCGGTATACGTCGAGCTTGATGCACGTAACGGCATAAAGATGGGACGTATCGACAACCACGACCGGCGAGCCCCCTACTGGCTGCCGGCGCGCGGTCGCATAGTGCGCCGCTCACAACTGTCGCTGCCCGAAGGGGCGTCAGTCACCTATTTGCCTGAACCATTCACAGCCACACTACCACAGGCTACATTCAGCGTCACATTCTCCTCGCCCGACGGCACCACTGTCGTCATGCACAAGGCAATGGAGATAAAGAGCCAGACCATCGCCATTGACGAGATAGAACAATGGAACCGCGTCGTGTCCGATTGGGAGAACGCCTGCAAGAGCCAGATTGAGATCACACTATAAACCACACCTATTAAACCGATACAGATATGAAAAAACTTCTCACCACACTGCTGTTGGCCGTGACATATATCTATCAGGCCTACGCCGACACAGAGTCTGATTACAGAAAATATGCCTCGTTGGTGCGCGATGAGGTGTGGGCTGAACCGCTGCAGGAGTTTACCAATCCTCCGGCTGTACCAGAAAAATACAAAGACGAGTCGGCCATTATCCTTGCCGCCCATAGATATTATTATGTCGACAAGAAACCGGGTATCGGTTACAACAAAAGCCACGGGCTAAAATACAAATTTACAATAAACACCGATGACTATCTACGCACATTGATTTTAATAAACGATAAACGTGCATTAGAAAAGTTTGCTGAATATGATCTACCCATAAAGAATCCGGGTAAAGATGGTAAATGGTATTCCCAGGTAATGAACGAGCGTAAATATGTACTTGGGCTTCGTATCATAAAACCGGACGGGCGCATTGTAGAGGTGCCCACCGACGATTTCATCATACTCTCACAACAAAAGAAGCAGGACAAGGCCACACGTCAGAAACTCGCTGTTGCGGGACTTGAGATTGGCGACAAACTAGATCTTTTCCTGTTAATAAATACATCTTTGAGAAATAGCAATCCAGAACCGTTTATACTCTCGATGCGAGAGGATTATCCAGTACTGTCATACACAGCCAAATGCAAAATAGACAAGGATCTCGCATCACTTTACCGCCAACACAACGGAGCCACAGGCTTCACAATCACTCAAGATGCCGACGAAAACTATATTATAACCAAATCAATACAAGAGCCTATAGACGCTCTGCCCGAACTGTACTACAACCCTATGATACAACATCCTTATGTGGAGTTGCTGTCATACTATCGTATATTCAGGAACTACAGACCGGAATTTATCAAGAAAGACGGATTGTTAGTAAACCCATCGGCCGAAGAGACAATAATAAAGGATCAAATCCAGCGAATTGAGAAATTTCAAGATTTAAAATCAGATACAAAATATCATTTAAAAGAATTTAAAGGTGATATATTATCAACTGTAAAACAGAAATTCAAAAATAAAGAATGGGATTTAAGCAGAACCACTGAATACATATACAATTTATTGGCTTGTAGTTACCTCACCGCAAATTCATGGTATTATTCGACCAATTTTGTCGCAGAGTTTGATGCCGCGCTACGCATGACCGGTATAACTGACTACCGAAAGGGAATGGTAACTCCACGCTATTGTGGTCCCATCGACAGTATGATAAACTATCAGGACTGGAGGTATTTTATCTATTTTCCCGACACTAAACAAATTTTTTCGGGTGCGTATGATGGCTACAATGCCGCATCGGAGATACACGCACCTTTGCAAGGCCAAAAAGCCATATTGTTGCCCAATAAAAAGCTACCGAAGAAAGAACGTCTGGCAGAGAACCGTTGGATGACATTCCCCACAAATACTCCCTACGACAACAGATATGTCACCACTGTCACCGCCACAATCGACGGCACAGACCTCAACATCAACCGTCGCATCGACGCTTTCGGAGCTGCAAAAGAAAACGTAGGCTCTTTATTAACCACTGATAATCTAATAAGAGCGTATGTAGCCGACCTCACCATCGATGGGATAGCAATAGACATTTTCCACAAAGAAGACCAGGCGAAAAAACAGGCCCGCATGGAACGCAATGCCGACGAGGCCAAAGAACAGGAAAACAAAATACGTCGCTTGACAGAAAAATACCACGGAGTACCTCCAAAAGACTTCAGGGCCTATAAAATACTGGAGTGCGGAGTAGGCACCACTCCGGAATCATCAGCGATATCGTATGATGTGGACTACACGATGAACGGCCTTGTCAAGAAGGCAGGCCGCAACCTGATACTAAATGCCGGGGATCTCATCGGAAGCCAGGCCGAGATTCTGCCATCACAACGCACGCGGCTATCCGGAGATGACATTCTGCTGCCATATCCACAATGCAACATTACCAATACTTCAGTCGAACTGCCACATGGCTATACCGTGTCACCTACGGCACTTGAGCACCTCAACTCCAACATCAGCAACAATGCCGGCCGGTTCTCCTCGAAAGCCAAAATCGATGGCAACAAATTGAAAATAACAATTGAGAAGGAGTTCCCGAATACACGTATGTCGGCATCTATGTGGAACGATATGGTGGCTCTATTTGATGCCGCCTCACAATTTGGCACCTACACGATTCTACTGGAAAAGAAATAGCCTCAACAAGGCAGAGGGTGTTGCAAAACCTCGAAAACATTGTCTCGACAAATCTACGTTCTGCAACACCTACTTGAAACCTGCAATTTTTAGCATTACCATACAATAATTGGCGGTGGCGGGCAGTTATATAAAGGTAAAACTATCTATCAGGAAATGGCTTTAAACAAAAAGATCACCGCCGCACTGCTTGCCGCCGGCATGCTGATACCGGCCTTGGCCAGCGCACAGAAAGACGACTTCAACCCGGTCACCACAGGAGTACTGTCGCTGTCAATAGCACCCGACGCACGCGGAGCCTCGATGGGCGACATCGGTGCTGCTACCGATCCCGACGCATGTTCGCAATACTGGAATCCGTCGAAATATGCATTCGCCTACTCTACCGCCGGCGTCTCGCTCAGCTACACACCGTGGTTGCGCAAACTCGTAAACGACATGTTCCTCGCGTATGCAGCAGGATACTGGAAGATTGGCCATAGCGACAATCAGGCCGTATCGGCATCGTTGCGCTACTTCTCTATGGGCGAGTTTACCACCGGATCAGACATGTATGCCGGCACCTCCATCAACCCCTACGAAATGGCTTTCGATATCGGCTATTCGCGCAAACTGTCGGAAAGCTACTCGATGGGTGTCGTAATGCGCTACATCTACGCCGACCTGGGCTACGACCAGTCAGGTACCGACGTTTCAACCGGCAACACCGGAGCATCGGCTTTTGCCGCAGACATTTCAGGCTATCTGACCAAATACCCAATAATCGGACGCAACGAGTGCCAGTGGAGCTTCGGATGGAACATTTCCAACATCGGTTCTAAAATCAATTTCTCAAACGGCAACGAACCGGCATTCATCCCCACAAACATGAAAATCGGTACGACGTTCACATATCCTCTGGCCGACTACCACAATCTGGCCGTATCGCTCGACCTGAACAAGATGCTCGTACCCGTCAAGCCCCGTCGCAACGACTTCGACGACGACGATTCATACCAGCAAAAACTTCAAGACTGGAAAAACACCTCGTCGATAGCAGGTATTTTCAAATCGTTTGGTGGCGACAACGGCAGCCTGCTCAAACAGATAACATGGTCACTTGGCGCTGAATACAACTACAATCAGCAGTTTTTCGTACGAGCCGGATACTACTGCGAGAACAAGATGCTCGGCGGACGCTCATGTTTTGCCGTCGGAGCGGGCTTCGCGCTCAACGTAATACGCCTCGACGCATCATACATGATGGCTGCGCAGCAGACATCTCCGCTCGACCAAACCCTGCGCTTCACCCTGACATTTGACATGGACGGTCTCAAAGACCTTTTTGGCAAACGTCGCTGACGCAGTCAACTTATCGTCGGATTCAATTGTTATAATTATAACCGGCGATAATACTCATCCACGCCATAACTATATTTATGATACCACCTTTCAGAATAGGAAACGGCTTTGATGTTCACCGCCTTGTAGAAGGTCGCCACCTGATACTCGGTGGTGTCGACATACCCTGGCCTCTCGGACTGCTCGGCCACAGCGACGCCGATGTCGCACTACATGCAATTATGGATGCCCTGCTTGGAGCGGCAGCCATGCGCGACATAGGCTACCACTTCCCCGACACAGACCCCAAATACAAAGGCGCCGACTCACGAATGCTATTGCGTGAGGTAGCCGGCCTGCTCGGCAACCACGGATACAGTATCGCCAATATCGACCTGACAATAATGGCTCAAGCACCCAAGCTGGCCCCACATATCGATACTATGGCGGCTAATATAGCCGATGATCTCGGCATAGCCACAGACTGCGTTTCAGTAAAAGCCACCACCACCGAACACCTCGGATTCACAGGACGTGGCGAAGGCATTGCTGCTATGGCGTCGGCCCTTATCTACAAACATCAATCTTGAGATTTATGAAACGACTCATTGCCATTGCCACCGCGCTCATCTCATTACCCTTTCTCATCTGCGCCCAGAAAGAGAAACTCATACCCTACGCCGACTTCGAGTCGTGGGTGACACGCACTATCAATGAGTCCAACATCATTGGCGGACATAAAAAGACACTCTATGAGATAGGCCCGGAGTCTACAATCGACGGCAATATTCCCTACACCCCGAAAGGTGGATCACCATGGGCGACCTCAAACGTATACGCCCACGTCAAGACCATATCAAAAGGCTCCAACGCAGTTTTTCCCGACACTAATCCCGCAGGCGGCCGCTGCTGCAAGCTCACCACCATTCTTGAAAATGTGAAGGTACTGGGAATGATACACATGGACGTACTTGTAAGCGGATCTATATATCTCGGCTACAATATCGAACCAATCACCTCTACCGATAATCCTTACGGCAAGATGGAAATGGGAATACCTTCTACCGACCGGCCGAAAGCATTGCGCATAGACTACCGCGTAGAAGCTCCCGCCAACGGGCAGAAGATACGTGCCACCGGATTTTCAAAGAAAAATATCGGCGGCAAGGATCAGGCCGAAGTATACATCCTTCTTCAGCGACGCTGGGAAGATGCCGACGGCAATATATATGCCAAGCGTGTCGGCACCGGACGCGAACGGTTCGGCACTTCAACGTCGGGATGGGTCACCAACCACGACATCCCTGTCATCTACGGCGACGCTACCAAAAGTCCGGCATACAAACCATATATGGGCCTCATTTCCAAAGAAAACTCATATTACGCAAAAAATTCAAAAGGTAAGATGGTACCGGTTATCGAGACCGGATGGGACAGTCCGGACGCCCAACCCACCCACATGCTCGTCATGGCATCGTCGGGCTGCGGCACAGCATACGAGGGGGCTTTAGGCATGACCCTTTGGATCGACAATATCAGACTCGCATTCTGATATCACGCCGCTGGGCCCACAAAAAAAACGTCGTTTGACATAGCTGTGCACAATAAATACCTTGAAAATACCTATTTCTGATTTTTTTTCGCTATATTTGCACCCTGATACCCTATAAAGCATTTAACTAAATAATTTACAACCATAATCACATTCTACACAAATGCAAAGTAAAGGTTCTACCGGAAGTGCAATTTCCGGTGTTATAGCAATCTTCTTGGCGCTCGTGTGCCTGTTCTACCTGTCGTTTACCTGGGTGACCAACAAATGGGAGAAAAAGGCTCAAGACTATGCCCTCGTCATTGCCGACGGCGACGCCAATTCCGACAGCTATAGCAAAGCCTACAAGGCTTTCATCGACTCCATCAGCAAGGAGAAAGTTTATCCCGGCCTCGGTTATACGTTCAGTCAGGTTCAAAAAATGGGTGTAGGCCTCGGCCTTGACCTGAAAGGAGGTATGAACGTAATTCTCCAGGTTTCCGTACCCGACATTCTGCGTTCTATCGCCAATGCCGACGACAACGCTACATTCAACCGTGTACTTGCAGCTACCGACTCGGTAGTACGCAAGAACAAGACTGTCGACTATGTAGGTGAATTTTTCAAAGAATATCAGGCCATCGACCCTGCAGCCGACATGGCAGTCGTATTCAAGAACGTTGCAAAACGTGGCGATTCGCCCTCACAGGTAGAAGCTACCGTAAAGCAGGAAGTAAAAGACCGTGTGGCATCATCGACCAACGTACTCCGCAACCGTATCGACCAGTTTGGTGTCGTAGCGCCCAACATTCAGGAACTTGAAAAAGACGGCCAGATTCTTCTCGAACTCCCCGGCGTGAAAGAACACGACCGTGTGCGCGACCTGCTTAAGGCATCGGCCAATTTGGAGTTCTATGAAGTATACTCATACGATGAAATCGCCAACCAGCTTATGGCTCTTGAAAATGCTCTCCGCACCGATTCTGCCGGCACAGGACGCACTTTCTACACCAGCCTCGATGGCAACGGCTATCCCGGCACACCCTATGTCGGTGTCGCTACGATGGCTCATCGCGAAATCATCGATTCAATCCTCGAAACTCCTGCAGCCAAGCGTATCCTTCCCTCCAACCTCAAACTCCGCTGGGAAGTTAAACCACAAGAAGTCACCGTAACCGACACAGTCACCGGTGCCGTACGTCGTCTCGACCTCTATCAGCTCGTAGCCTTGAAGACCAACAACGGTCGTCCTGCTCTCGGTGGCGACGTTGTCACCAACGCCACATCCGACTTCGAGCAGCTCAACGGCAACTACGTATCAATGGAAATGAATTCCGACGGAGCCAAAGCCTGGGCCCGCGTAACCCAGAACAATCTCGGCAAACCGGTGGCAATCGTGCTTGACGAAGCCGTATATTCGGCACCCCGCATCAACAGCGTAATCGAAGGCGGACGTTCGCAGATTACCGGTAACTTCACTGTAGAAGATGCAAAAGACCTTGCAAACGTGCTCAAATCGGGTAAGATGGCGGCCAAGGTTGAGATCATCTCCGACACCGTTATCGGTCCGTCACTCGGTAAGCAGGCCATCCACGACGGTCTAATGTCGTTTGTGCTGTCTCTGGTGCTACTGATGATCTTCATGATTGCTTTCTATGGCTTTATTCCCGGCCTTGTAGCAAACATGGGTCTTGTGTGCAACCTCTTCTTCACTTTCGGTATCCTCGCCTCATTCCAGGCCGTGCTGACC
>CAZOCO010000001.1:41013-67773 GCA_964578325.1 uncultured Muribaculum sp. | reverse complement strand
CATATTATGATCATGACGGTTACACAGGACGATTGACAAATAATCAAATTCAAGATCTAAACAGATATCTGACCCTTAACAATCTAGGAAAAATAAGATGGTGGTATATGCTCAGAAAATGGAATGAATCTAATAAAGATGACAATTTAATACTTTCATTAGATACTCATTTGCCGGATTATTTGGAATTATTAAAATTCTAATGATGCGATAAAATCACTATAGTTAAAAAATTATCAAATAAAGAGAGTTCTTAATCTTGATGCAGGAAACAACATGACTAATAAATCAATTTCAAATCAATAAATCAGCATCCTCTTGTATTCAACTAAATACTAACATTTTAACCGCAATGACCGGATTTTTATCTCACTACTACCAGTCATTAGTGTCCACTAATATCTGAATTTCAACTTTTATAATTAACTTTACGTCAGTAATGGATAACCAAGTCTGATGTTCAAGAATATTGAATCAGAGATGGATTCAGGTGCCTCATAAATAAAACCAGTTATAAACAAAAACATGAAATTTATATTATCACGGAACAAAGATTATATAAGTCATTCAAAGAAATGGATGGTTGGTTATGCCTTTCTTTTTTGGTTGGTTACACGAATTGTAGTAATGATCATCATGACGGTTTGTATGACCATATACAGTAAATATGGCATAAATCCTCAAGAATTGACAAAATTTGGTGGAGATCCTACCGTAACTAAAGCATCCGGCAGCCTTATCCGAGCTCTCTTGATGACGGCTCTCATTGCTCCGTTGTTTGAGGAAATTCTATTCCGTTTCGGACTGTCGTTCAAGCGTATCTGCATCGCGACAAGCCTGGCCTTCATACCATTGTTTCCGGCATTTTCTCACAACAAGACGACAAGCCTCATAATGTGGCTGATATGTATTGGGTTAGCAATCGTTGTATTTTGTTCTATCTATTTCTATACTACAGATGACTTCTGGCAGAAAAAGAAACGGCAATGGCAGATTTCTGCGATATGGTTCACTTCTATTGCATTTGGATTAGTGCATTTAGTAGCATTTAGTATACTTAATTGGATACTATTACCTTATGCTCTATCGGTAATCTTGGCTCCATTTTTCGCAGGTTGTGCATGTGCCTATCTCCGGGTTAATATAGGATTTGGATGGGGTCTCGCAATGCATATATTCAACAATATTCCCGGCATAATAATTATGCTCTGCTAAAATTGGATCATATAATCAGAAACCCAACATTATATTGCAGGTTTTTTAATAAATTGAGACTGAATCGATGGCTGAAAGGCGCCCGATAAGTTCTTCAGCATTATCCGATGGAGTGCGGACTGACATTGAGCATGAATTGTCAAACTGCTGTGAAATTATATCAACCGACGGATTCTTAACAACTTTCATTACATCGTTCATAGCTATGTATGAAAAGCCAAATGTAATTTCGGTCATTTCGTGGCCCTCTATAATTTCTGAATTTTCAAGTGCAATACGAGCCGCCTCCTTATATGCTACAGTAAGGCCACCTGTGCCAAGTTTTATTCCACCGAAATAACGTACAACAACAATAATAATGTTTGTAAGGCCAAAAGAATTGATCTGTCCTAAAATAGGCTTTCCTGCTGTCCCGGAAGGTTCACCATTATCATTACACTGAAAGTCAGTGCGGGAAGCCCCAAGCATATATGCCCAGCATACATGGCGTGCATCGTGATATTTGCGTTGGTACTGAACCAAAACAGATTTAGCTTCTGCAACATCATAGACAGGATGAGCAAATGCAAGAAATTTGCTCATTTTCTCTTTATAAATTCCTTCGGATGGAGAGGCTATGGTTTTAAAACTATCGGCCATATATCAGACATACATCATTCGGCGTGTCATACCGCCGTCAATCACGATATTCTCCCCATTTATGAAATCGTTGTCGGGCAAAGCCAGCCACATAATCGCAGCCACGACATCGGCGGTCGTACCGATACGCCTGGATGGGTGCTGTGTTAAATCTTCGTCGGATAGAACTTCGCCGTCATGGGTCGCAATCCAGCCCGGAGAAACACAATTGACAGTAATATTAAGATGTGCAAGCGACATCATAAGAGCATGAGTCAGAGACAATACACCACCTTTGGCTGCAGTATAACTTTCGGTATCTGGCTCACTCATTATAGCTCTTGTAGAGGATATATTAATAATGCGACCATAGGTGGGGCGTTCCTGTAAACTTTCACGATATATAGCCAACGCTCTGGCAGTTATAAATACCGGCCGCAGATTTGTATTGATTACACGGTCAAAGCGTTCTACAGTAGTTTGAGTGAGAGGGCAAAAATCGCATATTCCAACATTATTCACAAGGATATCAATATCACCCCAATCTCTAAAAATGGCAAGCATACACTGGTGGAGAGCATCAGCATCGGTGACATCTACAGGATAAAACTTTGATCCGGTAGCTTGCGCCGTAAGCGGCCCCTGACGACGATCTATATCGCAGAAAGCCACCTTACATCCGGCTTCTGCAAAAGCCTTTACAACGGCACGACCTATACCATTGGCTCCCCCGGTGACAAAAACACGACGAGGTGGAAACTTCATACGTATCTCGCCAGGTCGCAGTGTCGACGATACTTTTCGCGACGTGGTTGAGTTTATTGCTCTACGCCTACGATATTCTTCCATTTTATTTTCCAGGTAATTATCGGCCATTATTGTAAAATTAAAAATGGCTTCCGGAAGTCAACTGTCTGAGACCGAACATCCGGAAGCCAGTATCAATTATTCATATAAAAATTATCGGGAAACTTCCCAACCAAGGGCACTTGCACCGAGAACGGCAGCATCGCTATCTTTGAGTTCAGATACCAATAACTTTGTTTTTCCGGCGAAGCATGCAAGGTTGTTGCGCTCCATCGATTCCCGCAAAGGTTTAAGCAGTAGATCGCCTGCATGAGCAAGGCCGCCAAACAATACAATTGCCTCGGGATTTGAGAACACAATAAAGTTGGCAAATGCACGCCCCATGATTTCTCCGGTATAATCAAATATCTCCTTGGCCAGTTTATCGCCAAGAATAGCGGCATCGTATACATCTTTAGATGTGATGTCTTCGATAGGGAGATCGCGAAGGCGCGAAGGATCACTACGTAATTCAAGGAACTCACGCGCTGTACGTGCCACGCCGGTAGCAGAGCAATAAGCTTCAAGACATCCAGCACGGCCGCAACCGCACATACGACCATTGTTTGGCTTAACAACGGTATGACCAAGCTCTCCGGCAAGACCATTGTGGCCATACACGAGCTGACCATTGCATACGATACCCGATCCGACACCAGTACCGAGAGTAATCATTATGAAGTCTTTCATACCACGAGCCACGCCATAGGTCATTTCACCGATAGCTGCCGCATTGGCATCGTTAGTAATAGCTACAGGAACGCCAAAAGCTTCCGTCAGGATTTTAGCCATGGGAATATCTCCTTTCCAAGGGAGATTCGGTGGATTTTCAATTACTCCTGTATAGAAGTTTGCGTTGGGTGCACCTACACCAATACCATAAATTTTATCGGTAGCGTCATTTGCCTCAAGCAAATTGGTCAGTGCCGTTTTCAGTTCGGCAATATAATCTTTTAATTCTTTGTGACGCGCAGTCTTAATGGAAGAACTGGCAATAACATTACCACGGGCGTCAACAATGCCAAACACGGTGTTTGTGCCACCTATGTCAATTCCAACTACATAAGGTTTCATAGTGCTTTCGGTATATATTGATTATTGATTAAAATTAGATTCACTACGTGCAAATTTAACAAAAAAAATGGTCAATTGGTCTGTTGTGCTAACAAAATTTAGATATTTTATATACAAATTCCGGAACGATATTGCAATTTGCGAGATAAGTCGTTATATTTGTAGACTATGAAAGTTGTAACTCTTAACCGTGAAGAATTTGAACGGGCAACACAACGCCTGTTTTTAGAAATAATGGCGACAGAATTGTGGCCTGATGTC
Organism: uncultured Muribaculum sp.; assembly: GCA_964578325.1. Classification (GTDB taxonomy): domain Bacteria; phylum Bacteroidota; class Bacteroidia; order Bacteroidales; family Muribaculaceae; genus Muribaculum. The sequence continues at coordinate 63,759 of CAZOCO010000001.1, read as the reverse complement.
ATCGTAGGGATTGCACATGGAGGAGAAGAAGTAGCCGATTCATTGTCACAATATTTCCCCGACTCGCGAATATGCATAGTAAAATGCTGTAGACCTGTATCTCGCAACAAAAAGCTCTTGTCGCCGATACTGCGTTATCTCCCTTCAAAAGTAAATATACTGCTGCGCCAAATAGAGTCACGGCTCAACACAATGCGTCCGGATGATAGCAGAACGCTCGAAAAGGGGATAGAAGACTCTATGTCGATACTTTATGATGTACCAAAAGTACTCGTAGTAGATGATGCTGTAGATTCAGGGCAAACTCTTAAAACTGTTGTTGACGAAGTGAGAAGAGTATGGCCGGGAGCAAGAATATGGACAGCCGCAATGACCGTAACTACAGAACATCCGGTAGTAAAACCAAATATTGTATTATATAAAGAACCTACGCTAATACGATTCCCATGGTCGGCCGACATGAACAGCAAATAAACCATAACGCGGTAATCGTTGATCTTGACGGAACGCTTATATGTGGCAATACATTACGTATGTATATGAAATACTGCATTATATCGTATATGCACTCATTTCGTATCGGCAGACTTCTACGCATGGTAGTGGCTATAATACTCCGTGGATGCCGTATATCTACTCATATACAAATGAAGCGTAACATAATGACTCTGACCACAGATTTAAATGATGATAAGCACATCAACGAATTTGTAGACAAGGTTTTTGTTAACATCAATACAGCTGTTGAATCAGACCTAAAGAGTCTTCAATCGACCGGACATCCGGTCTATCTGGCAACAGCTGCGCCGGAAATATACTCTACGGTCATTGCCTCCAGAATCAATGCTGCAGGAGTCGTTGCGACTCCATTTCCAAGCAAGAAATTTGAATGGCAAGAGACCCGTGGAGATGAAAAACTGTCAAAAGTAAAAAAACTCCTTGACATAAACGAGCACAAAATCTGGAGAGTTTATACCGATCATCATGACGATTTACCTATTGTAACAAATGCCATAGAGACAATATTGGTAAATCCAAGTAAAAAGAGTGTAGAAAAAGTCGTAAAAAGCGGAGCTAAATTTGGCATAATGGGACGCATTCATTGAGTATACGTAACAAAAATTATTGTTAAATTTGCACATACAATACGATAACGATAAAACATGAACGACGTCATAAAACTTCTGCCGGATTCAGTAGCTAATCAAATAGCAGCCGGCGAGGTAATACAACGACCGGCATCGGCGGTTAAAGAACTGGTCGAAAATGCTGTAGATGCAGGAGCTACAGTCATTAAGCTCAATATAATAGATGCCGGACGAACTCTGATACAGGTGACCGACAACGGTTGCGGAATGTCGCCTACCGATGCACGCCTGGCCTTCGACCGTCACTCTACATCAAAAATCACTATCGCCGATGACTTGTACGCCCTACATACAATGGGATTCCGTGGCGAAGCATTAGCATCAATCAGTGCAGTAAGTGAAGTCGAATTAAAGACCATGAGGCGCGACGACTCAATCGGCACAAAAATCGTAATAGCCGGTTCAAAAGTTATTTCGCAGGAGCCGGTGTCATGCAAACCCGGAAGCTCAATGATGGTAAAACGATTGTTTTTCAACACTCCTGCCCGTAGAAAATTTTTAAAGAGCGATTCGGTAGAAATGGGACATATTCTCAGGGAGTTTGAACGCCTGGCACTGGTCAATCCTGACATTGAATTTGAGCTTGTACACAATGACACACTTATACATAGACTACTAAAAGGCACTTTTAAACAACGAATAGTAGACCTGTTCGGCCGATCTATGGACTCGCAACTCGTGCCAATAAGTAGTGAGACATCAATTGTAAAGATAGAAGGATTTGTCGGTCGACCTGAAAACGCGCGTAAACGAGGCGCTCTACAATATTTTATGGTAAATGGTCGAAATATGAAACACCCTTACTTTCATAGAGCTGTGACCGATTGTTATGAAAAACTTATCGCTAATGATGCCCAGCCAAACTATTTTATAAATCTTACAGTTGATCCACAAACCATCGATGTCAATATCCATCCTACAAAGAATGAAATAAAATTTGAAAACGAGCAACCGATATGGCAGATTCTGATGGCAACGATAAGAGAAGCGTTAGGGAAATTCAATGTCGCTCCGGCAATTGATTTTAATTCAACTGATGCTATAGATTTACCAGACTTTATGCCTGATCCCGAATCAGATCCATCGGTAAAATTAATGTCGGGATATAACCCGTTTAACCCTACGACTAAAACCAGTAAAGGCGTATCGTCCGGTTGGGATAAAGGGGTAAGGATAGCCACATCAAACTGGGACAAACTATATGAAGACTTTGTCGGCAAAGGTAGCGACAACAGTCAAGAAGTAACCACCGCAGCGTCGGCATTAAACGATGTGTCGGGAACACTGTTTGGGACAGATGCCCACACTCATTCCTCACTGATGCAGCTTAAAAAACGCTATATACTCACTTCATGCTCATCCGGTTTAATGGTAATTGATCAGCATAGGGCACATGTAGCAATACTCTACCAACGGTTCATATCAATGGCTGCAAACAACAAGCTTATATCGCAACGTTCAATTTTTCCGGAAACAATACATCTTTCAGCATCTGACAATCAGACTATGGAGATGCTACTACCCCATCTCGACCGAATGGGATTTGAAGTTGAAGCCACCGGTGAGAATGCATGGAGTGTAATAGCAATGCCTGCCGTATTATCGGCTGTGAATCCACATGATATAATATCTGAAATGCTGGCATTATCAGTAGAAACGGCATTAATGCCCGGAGAAAAACTTCTGGAACGCATTGCACTCAGTATGGCGCGTGCCGGAGCAATAAAAAGTGAACAAGCATTAAGCGATGCTGAAATCGATCAGATAGTAAGCGATCTGTTTTCTCTGCCGGAACCAAATTATGCCCCCGATGGACAAAAAATAATTAATATAATTTCAATAGAAGATCTGAATCGACTGTTTTCATGACTAACATCCATAAAACAAATGCTGCACGTCTGCTCGACAAGGCAAAAATAGCATATGAACTGATTCCATATACTGTTGATCCCGACAATCTGGCCGCTGATCATGTAGCTTATGAATTAAAAGAGCCCATAGAACAAGTATTTAAAACATTGGTTCTTCATGGTGACAAAACCGGATATTTCGTATGCGTAGTACCTGGGAATATGGAAGTCGACCTCAAAGCAGCAGCAAAAGTAGCTGGAGCAAAAAAAGCAGATCTTATTGCAATGAAAGACCTTCTGCCGACGACGGGATACATACGCGGAGGATGTTCACCTATCGGCATGAAAAAAGCATTTCCAACTTACTTTCACAGTACCATTATCAATTTTCCGTATGTATATATAAGCGCAGGAGAACGAGGGTTGCAGTTAAAAATAAATCCGCAAGATCTGATAGAATACACTAAAGCCAGTGTTGCAGATATAGCTACAATACCATCATGAACACATTCGGACACATATTCAGACTGACGACATTCGGAGAGTCGCACGGCGAGGCTATCGGTGGAATAATTGACGGAATGCCATCCGGAATAAAAATAGATGCCGGTTTTATTCAGGATCAACTTGACCGACGTCGACCGGGACAATCATCCATCGTAACACAACGAAAAGAATCCGACAAAATAGAAATATTAAGTGGTGTTTTTAACGGCACCACTCTCGGAACTCCAATCGGCTTCATTATCAGGAACTGCGACCAGCATTCAAATGACTACTCTGAATTAAAACATGTATATCGGCCGGGGCATGCTGACTACACTTACGACGCGAAATACGGAATCCGAGATTACAGGGGTGGGGGACGTGCATCTGCCCGGGAAACCGCATCTCGTGTAGCAGGAGGTGCCTTTGCAAAATTAGCGTTAAAACAACTCGGGATAAACGTAATTGCTTATACCTCAAGCATAGGAAAAATATCGCTTCCGGATGATTATAATTCATGCGATATTACGCAGATAGAAACTAACCCCGTAAGATGCCCTGACGAAGATATCGCAAAAAAAATGATTGACTTAATTGAAGATTGCCGTCGGTCATATGATTCAGTCGGAGGAACAGTAACATGCATAGTAACAGGATGTCCTCCCGGATTAGGAGAACCTGTTTTCGACCGTCTTCAGGCACGACTTTCCGCAGCCATGATGAGTATAAATGCAGCTAAAGGGTTTGAGTATGGTGCCGGATTCAAAATAGCGGAACAACGTGGAAGCGAGGTAGTAGATAATTTTGTCACCGATAAAGATGGGAGTATTCTAACTACAACCAATTTCTCAGGTGGAATACAGGGAGGAATATCCAACGGAATGCCTATAAATATGCGTATTGCGTTCAAGCCGACTGCAACTATAATGCGAAAGCTTGAAACCATAAATGATCGCGGACTACCTACTGTTTTAAAAGCGAAAGGCCGACACGACCCTTGTATAGTACCACGTGCCGTTCCGGTAGTTGAAGCGATGGCTGCCATGGTAATATTTGATGCGATACTGGAGAATAGATCGAGCAAAATATGAGCTTTTACCGCACATATTCCGACTTTCTTAAAAAGTATTTTGACGGAAAAATACAGAAACTTACCGTCAATGCGTCGTTAGGATGTCCTAACCGCGACGGAACAATAGGCCGCGGCGGATGTATATATTGCGATAACCGCAGCTTCAATCCATCATACTGCAGAACCGGATATTCCATAACACAACAAATTGACGCCGGGAAACAATTCTTTGCAAAGAAATATCCCGACATGAGCTATCTCGCTTATTTCCAAGCATACACATCAACCCACGGCGACAATCATACTCTGCTTGACATGTATAGGGAAGCATTGGCCGACAATGACGTGAAAGGATTGATAATTGGAACACGTCCTGACTGTGTCCCTGATTCTCTTCTTGACGAATTAGTGCTATTGCGCAACCATTCAAAGAAAACTATTTTTCTGGAATATGGAGCAGAAAGTAGCCACAACAAGACCTTGCAGATAATTAATCGGTGTCATACATGGGAGTGTACAGTTGATGCGGCAAACCGTGCTAACAAGAGGGAAATACCTGTCGGACTGCATTTCATAATGGGACTACCAGGAGAAACACGCACGATGATGATGGAAACTATAGAGAAAATAAATGATCTACCCATTGATACGGTAAAGTTTCATCAATTGCAGGTAATAGCCGGGACACCTTTACATAAAATGATTAATAACTGCACAATAGCTCTAAAACCATTTTCACTTGAAGAATATCTTGATCTATGTGTTGAAATAGTGAAACGACTCGACAAACGTATAGCTATAGAGCGATTTACCGGACAAGCTCCAGCCGAAATGTTAATAGCGCCGAAATGGGGAATAAAAAATCACGTATTTACGGATAAACTCAACAAACTCCTTTCTAATGAATCATAAACCGCAGACACAACTACGCGGAGTCGATCTAATAAAATATATAATGGCGATAGGTGTAATCGTCATACATGTCGGCGCTGTGTTTGATGGAGATGCAACGTTTCCGAAAACTGTCGTATGGTGGATGCGTTCTGCGGTACCATTCTTTTTCATAGCATCAGGATATCTGTTTGCAACAAGAAACCAAGGGTGGGGAGACTCAAAGTTTTACCGTGAAAAGGCACTTCATGTATACCGAATTTTCGGTTGCTGGCTGATAGTATATCTTCCGGTGGCGGCAATAACTTATTGGGAGCAGGACTATACTATAGCACACGCAATAAAATCATATATTGTAGGTATATTCACATATGGTCAATGTCCGGGTGCTCCGCTATGGTATCTGTATGCGTTAGGCGGATTTATGGTAACAATGTATATTGCATGCCGATATATGATACCGAAACAATATATAGTAGTCTGGTTTATACTGATATACTTGACCGACTATTTCGTTTCAGAAGGTATAATCACTACGGATAGTCTGGCAATAAAATGGTTTTATCTACTTACTCGACGTGCTTTCGGAGGTGGCGTGTATATCTTATCAGGCATGGCAATTTACTATTTGCGCAACTACTTTGTTAGATCCTTAATCTTATTGTGTATCACAATAACCAGTATTGTATGCTTCTATTTCAATACACCTTTTTGGGAATTATTATCTGGTGTGGCGTTCTTCGTATTAGCATTAAAAATAACTCTTCCAGATAATAAGATTTGGCTTTATATGCGCCATCAAAGCATGTGGATATACTATACCCATATGTTGTCGATATTCATCATAGTACAATATGCAATAATCAGTGGGATCAGATTGACGGTACAAGATACACTGACTGCTGCAATACTGATAACACTTATAATAACTAACTCTATGGCTATTCTCAAACGACGTTTTCCTGCAATAGAATGTCTTATAAGGTAATGGTACAGTGTTCAAATCAACTGTATCCCGAGACCAGGCACGTTGCGTGGAATATATACCTGTCCATCAACAATTGTAGCCCCAGTAAAACGGTCATTGGAAATTAGCAGATTCCCATCAAGATCTGCCCAATCGGCCAATGGTGACAGATGTGCCGCCGCCGTCACCGCACAAGACGTTTCAGTCATGCATCCAAGCATGACTTTCATTCCAAGAGCACGCGCAAGTATGGCCATCTGATAGGCTTCATGCATTCCAGTGGACTTCATCAGCTTAATATTAATCCCATCATACACACCTTTGCAACGCTCAACATCGGCAAGGCGCTGTATGGCTTCATCAGCAATAATCGGTAGGGGTGAACGTTCGCGCAACCATGCTGTATCGTCGAAATCACTCTTATTCATAGGCTGCTCGACAAACAAACAATTGCGTTCAGCAAGCCAATGACACATTTCGAGAGCCCGCTCTTTATCAGACCAACCCTGATTTGCATCGACACATATCGGTCGATCTGTCATGGATCTAATGGTCTCAACAAGTTCTTTATCATTGTCAAGCCCCATTTTCACTTTCAGCACACGATACGTATCGGCCTCTTTGACCTTTTGGCGCACAACTTCAGGAGTATCTATACCAATAGTAAACGAAGTGCATGGAGCTTTATCGGGATTCAAACCCCATATCCTATACCATGGCTGACCCATGATTTTACCACACAGATCGTGCAAAGCAATATCAACAGAGGCTTTTGCCGCACGATTGTCAGGGGCAACAGTCTCCATATAATCATGAATTTCCTCAATACGGAATGGATCAGCAAACTGGCCAAGATCGAGTGAAGACAGGAATTTAACAACACTATCTACACTCTCGCCAAGATATGGCGGCATCGAAGCCTCACCATAACCAATCAACCCATCATATTCAATTTCTACCTGAACATCAGGAGTGGTGGTTCTGGAATATTTTGCCAAATTAAATGCATGACGGAGCTGTAGCTCATATGGAAAAAATCGAAGCTTAAGAGCCGATGATCGCCCGGATTCACGCCGCCCCACAGAAAATGCATTAGCAGAAACAGAACTTGGAGCGGCGACAACTGCCATCGCTCCAAGTCCTAATGATTTTATAAATTTACGACGATTCATCAAGCCATTGAAGCAATAACCTCTTTGATCGAATTTGCAAGATTATCAGCCTCATTCATGGTATGTGCTTCCGCATATATACGGATTATAGGTTCCGTATTTGATTTACGCAAATGTACCCATGAGTCGGCGAAATCTATTTTGACACCATCAATATCGTTGATATTTTCATTGGCGAATTTTTCTTTTACAGCAACCAGAATAGCGTCAACATCAATGTCGGGAGTCAACTCAATTTTATTTTTAGCGATAGCATATTGAGGGTAGGTTGCTTTGAGCTGTGACACAGTCTTGTTGCTCTTTGCCAGAAGAGTAAGGAATAACGCAACGCCAACCAGAGCATCACGGCCATAGTGAATTTCGGGATATATTACACCTCCATTACCTTCACCTCCTATAATTGCACCGGTTTCCTTCATCTTGGTAACGACATTGACCTCACCAACTGCAGCAGCAGAATATGAGCAACCATGCTTAACCGTGACGTCGCGAAGAGCCCGTGAGGAACTGAGATTGCTTACAGTAGATCCGGGAGTATGAGCAAGTACATAATCAGCGATAGACACCAACGTATATTCCTCGACAAACATCTCTCCATTCTCCATTACGATAGCAAGGCGATCGACATCAGGATCGACAACAAAACCTACATCCGCACGTGATTTACGCATCAGATCGGAAATTTGAGTAAGATTTTCCGGAATAGGTTCCGGTGTATGAGCAAAATGTCCGGTAGGCTCACAATTGAGTTCAATGATATTTTTCACGCCCAACGCACGCAAAAGAGTAGGTATTGCGATACCTCCCACAGAATTTACAGCATCTACAGCTACTGTGAAATTTGCGTTGCGAATCGCTTCAACATCCACAAGGTTTAATTTTAATACAGCATCGATATGCCGCATAAGGTATGTATCATTAGTATATACATGTCCCAACGATTCTACCGGAGCAAACTTATAGTCATCAGCTTCGGCACGACGCAATACCTCCTTGCCTTCGGCATCCGACAGGAACTCACCATTACTATTCAAAAGTTTCAAAGCATTCCACTGTGCGGGATTATGAGAAGCTGTGATAATGATACCTCCACAGGCATTTTCTCCTGTAACAGCAAGTTCAGTAGTCGGAGTTGAAGCAAGACCGATATTTACGACATCAAAACCCATGCCGACGAGAGTATTTATTACCAGTTCTGACACCATTGGGCCAGACACACGAGCATCTCGACCGACTACAATCAGACGCTTTCTATCGGCAGTTAATGTTGATTCAATAAATGCTGCGTATGAAGCTGTAAATTTCACTATGTCAAGCGGAGAAAGACCTTCGCCCGGATTTCCGCCGATTGTACCGCGGATACCTGAAATCGATTTTACAAGTGACATATTATATATAAATGCAATTACGTACTACAATATAATTCCAGCATTAGTTGCGACTCTTAAAATAGCGCACATTGTAGAGATATGGCTGAACGTATGAAATTTCGTCAGAACGACCTGTCTGCGACCGCATCACCAGTTCGACCTGACATTCATACCCCAGATAATCTAACGGAATCTGTATACCTTCTCCCCATGTTACAGATGAAGTAGCGGTATAATTGTGAAAGCGAAACTGTTCGTCATAACTAACATCTTCAGCATTACCATCACCATCGCCAAGTACTCCATCTTTATATTCAAAAAGATTATAACGCATAAAACGAATATACACGGCATCATTATCCTTGGCCATATTATCCATATTACCTTTTGATATAACGCGCATATACACCAGACCATCCTCATCCATACGGTAGAATGGAGCATCAGCACCGGTTATGGCGTCTTCGATTCCGGGCCATACACCCTTAACCTGCTGATCTGCTAAATAATTATTTATAGCTTTTGTTTCGTCATTCAGAAGTTCGGCATAACTTGTAGAATTATTACATCCGACGAGTGTGGAGGCTAACAAAATGGCAGAAACGCTTAATTTAAGTATTGATCTCATTATAAGTATTTATTTTACGCTACGATAGTTTTCTTTAAGATATTCTTTTATTGTAGGCATAGTGGATTCAAACACCGCTTCAGCTTCAGAAAGAGAACATTTCAATTCTCCACCGGCTGCATTGACATGTCCTCCGCCGTTATAGAAATTTTGACAAAGAAGATCGGCTCTGAAATTTCCAGTGCTACGGGTTGACACCTTAACCTGATGTGGATCTTCGCGCATATATACTGAATATACAATTCCCTCTATAGAAAGAGGTTGATTGACAAGTGATTCATCATCTCCAGCTTCATAGTCATAACGAGCAAGATCACTGCGAGACATTTTTATAAACGCTGTATGAAGTTCAGGAAATACAATCATACGCTCTGCCAAAGCAAAAGAGATCAGCTTTAAAACTGATTCTTTTTTTGTATTCATAACTTGCTTATAAATCTCATCTTTATTAATTCCGGTCTCCAACAACCTGGTTATAATAAAGTAAAGCTCCGGATCATTTGAGTTATAAGAAAAATTGCCAGTGTCGGTCATCATACCTGTATAGATACATGTAGCAATATTTCTATCTATCATTTCACTGTATCCAAGCTGACAGATAAGGTGATAAAGCAGAACACAAGTCGATGACATTTCCGGATGAGAAATAGTGACAGCGGTAAATGGCTCCGGATGCTCATGATGATCGACCATAATCTTCCGAGCAGTGGCATTACGGAGAAGATCACTCATTCTATCAACACGATATACCGAATTAAAGTCCAAACAGAAAATCAGGTCAGCATCTGAAAACAATTGCGCTGCCAGATCATGCTTCTGCGTATACGGAATTATGTCATGAATACCGGGCAATGACCGCAATGAACGAGGAGGTCTATCCGGAGTAACAACACGCGCTTCTTTTCCGAGCGATGCGAGCAGATGATAAAGAGCAAGTGACGAGCCAATCGCATCACCATCAGGTGATTTATGGCACGTGATGACAATACGTTCGGCATCATCAAGCAGACAAGCTACCTGATTCACCAGACGATGGTCTATATGTTGAGAAATATACATCAGTCATTTATTGATTAAGTACAAAGTTAGTGATTATATGGCATATTTCATAAACACAGCTACTAAATTCAGCTATTTTTTATCCGGTGACAATTGCATTCATAATTATATTTATTTCACATTAGTTTTTCCAATTATAATAGTGCGGTTGTTTTGAAAATTTGTTAAATTTGCAATGATAATATTCACAACAACATATCTTATAGCAATTTTCAAGACATATGGAAAAAAGCGCACTTCAAAAGGCACGCGCGGCCTATCAGCCAAAACTTCCGATTGTACTTACTGGTGCAGTAAAAGCCGTAGAGGGCAAAGCCACTCACTCTGTTGCTGATCAGGAAGAAATCAAGACTCTATTCCCAAACACTTATGGACTACCTGAAATTCAGTTTGAAAAAGACAACTCTCCGGCAAAGGTTTCAGAACCAATAAATGTGGGAGTAATCTTATCGGGTGGACAGGCCCCCGGCGGCCACAATGTCATATCAGGTATATTTGACGGAATCAAGAAAATCAATAAAAACAGTCGTCTATATGGATTCCTTATGGGTCCCGGAGGTTTCGTTGACCACCAATATATCGAACTTACCGGAGAGATAATTGATAAATTCCGCAATACCGGAGGTTTCGACATTATCGGTTCGGGACGCACTAAACTTGAAACAAAATCACAGTTTGACAAGGGACTTGAAATTTTGAAAAAACTGGATATCAAAGCCCTTGTAATAATCGGAGGAGACGATTCAAACACAAATGCCGCTATTCTTGCCGAATATTACAAGCAAATCAATGCCGGTGTTCAGGTTATAGGATGTCCGAAAACAATTGACGGAGACCTTAAAAACTCGCAGATTGAGACCTCATTTGGCTTTGATACTGCCACCAAGGTATATAGCGAAGTAATCGGCAACATACAACGCGATTGCAATTCTTCAAAGAAATATTGGCATTTCATAAAACTGATGGGCCGTTCGGCAAGCCATATTGCACTTGAATGCGCACTGCAGTGCCAGCCCAATGTTTGCATTATTTCAGAAGAAGTCGAAGCAAAAAAAATGACACTTAACGATGTAGTAAACTACATCGCCGACATCGTAGCACGCCGCGCCGAAGAAGGGTGTAATTTCGGTTCCGTATTAATACCGGAAGGTCTCATAGAATTTATTCCCGCGATGAAGGCTCTTATCGCAGAACTCAACGATCTGCTTGCCGCCCATGCCGCTGAATTTACAATAGTAGAACCAAACAACCGTATATCTTGGATAGCAGATCGTCTGTCGGTAGAAAACGCAAAAATATTCCTCTCTCTGCCAGAAGGGGTTGCTCAACAGCTATGCCTTGATCGCGATCCCCACGGCAATGTTCAGGTTTCTCTGATTGAAACAGAAAAGCTTCTTGGTGTCATGGTTGGCCGTCGTCTTAACGAAATGAAAGCTGATGGCAAATACATTGGTAAATTTGCTTCACTTTACCATTTCTTCGGATACGAAGGACGTTGTGCAGATCCGTCAAACTTTGATGCTGACTATTGCTATGCTCTTGGATACAATGCCGCACAGCTCATCCGTTCTGGTGTGACAGGCTATATGTCGAGTGTACGAAACCTAACAAAACCATCTGTACAATGGATGGCCGGAGGCATACCTATTACTATGATGATGAATATGGAGCGTCGTCACGGCTCTATGAAACCGGTCATACAGAAAGCCCTTGTAGATCTTAACGGCAATCCGTTCAAAAAATTCGCCTCTAAATGCTATGAATGGGCAATTAATACCGTCTTCATATATCCCGGTCCAATACAGTACTTCGGCCCTGCTGAAGTATGCGATCAACCGTCGCTTACTCTGAAATACGAGCATAAAAACTAATAAAGCCCGAATCTCAGCTTGCAGGAACCGCCTCGGGGAGCAATGTCGCTCAGTGCGGTTCCTTTTTTTCATGCCTATGCAAAAAACGACCGCATGTACGAAAAAATACATGCGGTCATTTATATCGGTTGACCGTTACGATAATACTGCGGTCAGTTCTTTCGAGATGTGTCGGTCGGCACTTTCAGCCATCCACAAACCTTATTGTTAAAAGGAGGAGATTACAATCTCAAACGACATCTCCGGTCATTTGTCTATAAAACACCGGAATGTCGTATTTTGTTCATGATTGCGGAGTATCTTTATCTGCTTCTGCCGGATTATCGGTTTCCACAGAGTTGTCAACCTCTACAGCTTCGACATCTTCAGGTGATACGTCTTCCGGAACAGCAGGTGGAAGCTCCTCGGAATTTCCTTCTGAAATTTGCTGTTTTTCTTTTATATGAGCGAAAATCTCATCTGTACGTGACACCCACGGACGCGGACCGAAAATACGTTCTACATCTTCAGTGAAAATCACTTCACGATTAATCAAAGTCTGGGCAAGTTCTTTATGCCCATCAGCATGCTCAAGAAGAATATCTTTAGCCCGCTGATACTGTTCATTGATTATACGAGATACTTCAGCATCAATCTCCCGTGCACGCTGATCGGAATACGGTTTAGAAAATCCATATTCCTGACCGGTAGAATCGTAATAGCACAGGTTTGGAAGTTTATCACTCATTCCATAATAAGCCACCATTGCATAGGCCAGTTTCGTTACACGCTCAAGATCATTGGCAGCCCCTGTAGATATATGCCCGAGGAACAATTCTTCTGCCGCACGTCCTCCGAGGGTAGAACACATCTCATCGAGCAAAGCTTCTGATGGGGTAATCTGACGTTCTTCGGGTAGATACCAAGCCGCACCGAGAGCTTTGCCTCTGGGCACAATAGTAACCTTGATCAGAGGTGATGCATAGCGCAAATGCCAGGAAATCGTAGCGTGTCCGGCTTCATGAACAGCAATAGCATGCTTTTCGTCGGAAGTAGTAATTTTTGTTTTCTTTTCAAGACCACCAATGATTCGGTCAACAGCATCATTAAAATCCTGTTTCTGCACACTGTCTTTATTATGACGGGCAGCAATCAGCGCAGCCTCATTACATACATTGGCAATATCGGCACCGGAGAATCCTGGAGTCTGTCGTGCAAGAGTCTCCACATCGATGGAATCATCGGTCTTAATCTTGCGCAGATGCACGTTAAATATTGCGATACGATCATTGAGATCGGGAAGATCTACGTAGATCTGACGATCGAAACGTCCGGCTCGCATAAGAGCTTTATCCAATATGTCAGCACGGTTTGTCGCAGCAAGAATAATCACACCTGAATTTGAGCCAAAGCCATCCATTTCAGTTAGAAGCTGATTCAATGTATTCTCACGCTCATCATTAGACCCCATGTTGGGATTACGTCCACGAGCCCGACCTACGGCATCAATTTCATCTATAAAAACGATACACGGCGCTTTTTCTTTAGCCTGGCGGAACAAATCACGTACACGCGACGCACCGACTCCGACAAACATCTCAACAAAGTCTGATCCTGACATGGAGAAAAACGGAACATTAGCTTCTCCAGCTACAGCTTTAGCTAAAAGAGTTTTACCGGTTCCGGGAGGGCCTACAAGAAGAGCACCCTTAGGAATTTTACCTCCAAGATCTGTATAACGTTTCGGGTTCTTAAGAAATTCTACAATCTCTTCTATCTCCGTTTTTGCTTCCGACAGACCGGCTACATCCTTAAACGTAACCTGCACTGGGCCATCTTTATCGAAAACTTTCGCTTTTGATTTGCCCACGGAGAAAACGCCGTTACTACCGCCATCACGACCAGACATACGTTTCATGATAAAAAGCCAGAAAGCAATGAGAAGTATGAATGGCAGAAAATTTATAACCATATCCGGCAGACTGGATGACTTCTCATAGTTTACCTTTCCGGAAAACACCCCTTGAGACTTCCATTCATCAATTTTAGACTGAAACGAATCTGTAGAGGGAATATTAGCAACAACTACTGGCTCCACACCGTCGGTAAACTGCTTTTTAAAGACAACTTTAGCCAATGAATCGGTAAGATATGCTGTAGCTTGCGATGGATTTCCTGTAATTACAGTTATCGATTTTACACCTTTATCTAAAACATAGCTTTCAAAAGTAGAGTAATCGACATCTTTTGAAATAGTACGGTCACCATCATAGAAAAAGATGGCACCCAATACTATACCAAGCAATGCATACATCCACAAAATGTTGAATTTAAAAACAAATTTTTTGGGCTTTTTGGTATTCATATTTAAAATTTGAAGCAGAAAGGATAGTTTATTAATCTTCGTCGGGTAGATCACGAACAGGAGCATCACTCCACAACTCCTCAAGATTGTAGAACTGACGAGTATCCGGAGTAAACACGTGAGCCATTATATCTCCGTAGTCTATGATAATCCACTGTGAATTACGATATCCATCGTAGGAATATGGTTTTATTCCGCTTGTTTCCTGTACGTATTCACGTATAGAATCGGCGATAGCGGATACCTGCATATTCGACGAACCCTGACAAATAATAAATTTATCAGTTGATGCTCCGTCAATTTCAGACAAGTCAATTATCGTAATTGATTTGCCTTTTCTGTTTCGTATTCCCTCGATTATTAATTCGGATAACGGTTGGGCTTTTGTCATGAAGTATTATAGTATTTTATTACAAAGATACAGATAAAATGTTAAATTCTAAAATATAACAATCATGGAGGCAAAAAAGGTCGGTGGCGATTAAAATATTATCAATTATTCATAACGTATTGTTGCAGCCGGCGATATAGTTGCGATAGCTCGTGATGGGATAAGCAACAATACCCATGAAAATAAAAATACAGCAATATTTATGATTACTACAGGCAATATATCCATATTTACCGGTACAGAATTCAAATAATATGCGTCCGGATCAAGAGGAAGTATATGGAATTTTGCCTGAATAAGCATAATGAAAACAGATATAATATCTCCGGCTATTATACCATATAATACAAGTCTCCAGCCAAGCAATACAAAAATCTGACGTATAAAACCGGTGGATGCACCCAACACTTTAAGTATACCGATTGTACGCACTCTCTGCAGTATAATAATAAACAGCGATGAGATAAGAGTAAAACCGGATACTGCCGCCATAATGAAAAGTACAACAATTATATTTGTATCAAGCAAGGCAAGCCAATTAAAATATATCGCACCCGACTGATTAATTGTGGACAATTGATATATTCCAGGCAAACTGTCGTTGTAAACAGCATACATCATTGCCGAACGCAGACGTTCCGCTGCCAAATCAATATCTTCGGCAGAATGTATACCATCTTGTTTCAGATACAGATCTATCCTGGTCGCAGAAAGGGAATCTACACCTTGTAGCTGTTGCAATGCATTCAGGGGCACATATGCCTGCATTTTATCGTAATCGGAAAAATGAGTATTGTAAATTGCATCAACAGTATACCTCCGCAATCGGATATTACCGTCAATAACATAAGCAACATCTATTCTATCGGCCGTATCGAGTCGCAAACGATCGGCAGTGTGTCGGGATATGACTATTCCGTTATTGCCTGGTGACAGAAAATCGCCAGTATGGCCGATCTCAATATTATCGCGAACAAAATCGAAAATTCGGCCATATCCAATACCCTGTACAACAATTCCCTCGAAATCAGTCGACGTCTTTATAATTGCAGGTTGCGTAATTGACAATTCCGGAGTGTCAAACATATCAACATTTTCGATAACCGAATGTAACTGCGATGCAAAGTTTAAAAAAGGAGTTCCTCCTGAAACTTCATCAGGTATATTAGCAGCATGCAGTGTAACTTCCCCTCCAAACCCTACAACTTTCGATTTGATTTCATTTTTAAAACCGGTGACAACCGATACCGACAAGATCATGACGATTACACTCACGGCGACTCCGACAATCGCAATAATCGTACTTGGAGATCTTGACGCTCTTTCATCTCCGGAAATCCGAAGACGAGAGGAAATGTAGACAGAAGCTTTCATAAAAATCGAGAACCGCGACCACCGGTATGATGGACGCGGTTCCTATTTGATTAATATTAGATTAATTCTACTGCCTGGTTTACATTTTTTCTATACGTTCAAGATTGGCATCATCATTGATTGTATAATAGAGAGAACGAAGCAGACGCTTTGACTCTTCAAATGTAGAATCATTTTTGAGCGCATATTCAAGATAGGGGATAGCCTCTTTGAGAATAGGATCAATCACCTCTACACGCATTTTATTATATTCGGCTGTAGGAAGATTAGTATTAGCTTCGTCAATAGCAGCACCTTGTGCATAGATGGCACGACCGAGATTAAAGTTAATTGTTGCGGATTCTGAATTAAGTGCATAAGCTTTTTCGAGAG
Source organism: uncultured Muribaculum sp. (assembly GCA_964578325.1). Classification (GTDB taxonomy): domain Bacteria; phylum Bacteroidota; class Bacteroidia; order Bacteroidales; family Muribaculaceae; genus Muribaculum. The sequence continues at coordinate 46,764 of CAZOCO010000001.1, read as the reverse complement.
TGGCACGCGCCTTGTCAAAATCTTTCTGGCTCTGATAGAGAATACCAAGCAGATTATAGAGTTCAGCATTGGAGGGAGCAACTTCGATAGCTTTGTTCAATAACTCCATCGCCTCGGTGTACTGTTCTTTGTTTATTTTATCATTGATGATAATAGAGATATATTTCTCGGTAGTAGCACCATATTTAGCATTGGCTTCGTTTGCAAGAGCCAGTACTTTAGCCTCATCATTAAGATTTGACGCAATAGAAATCGCATAGTCGTAGATCAGAGGTTCACGATCACCATAGCCCATGCTCATCGCTTTTTCAAAAGCAGCAAGAGACTTTTCCATCTCCTGATTCTGCCATGCAGCAAGAGCCATATTGTAGGTAAATTCGGCTATAGTTGTATCATTTGGAATTGCTTCTGCTGCAATGTGCTTGCCATATACGGGGTCAGATGGTAATGTAGTGTATATATACCAGGCATCGTAAGCATCTTTATACTTTTGTGAATTGTACAAAGTACCGCCTACACCGAGGAAATCGCCATAATGGCCTGCGACAAGTTTAACAATGTCTTTAGAATATTTTGTCTTAATTTCTTGTTCTCCAGTTTTCTTATTAATTTTAGGAGAACCATCTTTATTGAATTGAGGGACTGAATCGAGTGGGAGAGCTGTCTTAAGATAATTGAAACCCGACATGAGCGAAGTTGCCATGTCATTTTCATTAATGCTTTCACCGATGTAGCGCTTACCATTGAGATTGTCGTAGTTTCCGAACTCGATAAGACCGGCGACATACCATGTCTGCGCATCGTTTTTAGTTTCTTCATTCGTAAGAGCCGGAGTAATCAAGCTACGTGCTGCTCCATAATCAGGAGTGAGTGATTTAGCTTTACCTTCAGCTTCTTTAACTGCACTCTTCTGTGCTGACACTGAACCTACGGCCAGTAAAGTCAGAGCTACGATGAAAAATTTTTTCATGTGTCAGATATATTTAAATAGATTTATATTTTAATTTTCCTGATTATCGGTTTCGTCAATGACATCTTCATCACTATCATCAACTTCAATATCGTCATTGACGTCGGGTACTACTTCTACAGTTTCCGCTTCATCCGGATTAACAATAGCATCCATGTCAACCTCTTCTTCCGGGTCGGAATTTACAACACAAACAGATGCAATCTCATCGTTTCTCTTATCAAGATTTATAAGCCGAACACCCTGCGTCGCACGTCCCTGCAGAGGAATTGCAGATACATTAACGCGAATAGTTATACCTGACTTATTTATAATAACGAGATCATTGTCATCTGTTACAGAGTCTATTGCCACGACACGGCCTGTACGCTCGGTGACATTGATTGTCTTGACACCTTTAGAACCACGAGCAGTCATACGATAGTCACCGACATTAGACCGTTTTCCATATCCTTTTTCAGAAATTACGAATACTGTAGCATCTGAATCCGGTTCAACACAAACCATTCCGACAACTTCGTCGGTAGGATCATTTTCGTCCAGACGGAATCCTCGCACACCGGTTGAAACACGTCCCATTTCACGGACTTGTTCCTCCTTAAATCGGTTAGCACGTCCATTGCGGTTAGCCAAAAGTATTTCAGAATGCCCATCGGTAAGACGAACATCAATTAGTTGATCGTCAGGACGAATAATAATCGCTTTAACTCCATCGGTACGCGGACGCGAATATGCTTCAAGCGATGTTTTCTTAATGACGCCTTTCTTTGTAGCAAAGATAAGATTATGTGATGTGACATAATCGCGGTCGTTCAGACGTGTAATCGGAATTACCGCATTTACAGCATCATCCGGATCAATATTGAGAAGATTCTGTATAGCACGGCCCTTTGAGTTCTTAGCACCTTCAGGGAGATCGTATACTTTCAGCCAATAACACTTGCCTTTCTTTGTAAAGAACAGCATATAATTGTGCATGGTAGCCGGATATATCGCCTCAATAAAGTCGGCCTCGCGTGTATCAGACCCCTTTGATCCTACGCCACCGCGATTTTGTGCACGGAACTCGCTCAAAGGAGTACGCTTGATATAACCCATGTGAGAGATAGTAATGATCATATCATCATTGCTATAAAAGTCTTCCGCATTAAAGTCTCCGGCAGTATAATCAATTTCGGTCATACGCTTATCTCCAAACTTATCGCGGATCTCAATCAGCTCATTTTTTATCAGATTGAAACACTCTGTTTCATCTGAAAGAATAAGATTTAGATGGTCGATAAGCTTCATCAGCTCGTCATAACGTTCAGTAAGCTTATCCTGCTCAAGTTTTGACAGAGACCGCAATTTCATTTCTACGATAGCCAGAGTCTGTGCTTCCGAAAGATTGAAACGTTCAGATAATGTAGCTCGTGCAGCTTCAGTATGTTCTGACCCACGTATAATGGCTATTACCTCATCTATATTCTGTGAAGCAATAATCAGTCCCTGCAGAATATGAGCACGTTCTTCAGCCTTGCGTAATTCATATCGGGTACGACGTATCACCACATCATGACGATGATCAATAAATGCGCGTAATATTTCCTTGAGATTGAGTGTGCGCGGGCGTCCATTGACAATCGCGACATTGTTTACACTGAACGAGGCTTGTAACTGTGTAAGCTTATAGAGCTTGTTTAATACGACATTTGCGTTGGCATCGTTTTTAAGACGAATAACGATACGCATACCCGTATAGTCAGACTCATCATTTATATCGGCAATTCCATCGATTTTCTTTTCTATGACGAGTGATGCTATATATTTAATGAGTTCGGCGCGGTTGACATTATACGGTATCTCGGTAACTATAATGTTCTCATGGTTGGCTTCTGCCTCAATTTCAGCCTTGGCACGGATAATTATACGACCACGGCCCGTCTCATATGCTTCCTTGACACCAGCATAGCCATATATTGTACCACCGGTCGGAAAATCAGGAGCTGTAATATATTGCATAAGCTCCGGAATAGTCAGCTCCGGATTATCAATAAGAGCAATAGTTCCGTTAATTGCTTCGGTTAGATTGTGAGGCGGCATATTTGTAGCCATACCGACTGCAATACCCGATGTACCATTCACAAGAAGATTCGGAATACGGGTAGGGAGTACCGTAGGTTCCTGACGCGAGTTGTCATAATTAGGTTGGAAATCTACAGTTTCCGAATCAATATCGGCCAGCATTTCCTCACCAATTTTCTGAAGGCGCACCTCGGTGTATCGCATAGCGGCGGGAGAGTCCCCGTCAACCGAGCCGAAGTTTCCATGCCCATCGACCAATGTATATCGGAGAGCCCACGGCTGTGCCATACGCACCACAGTACCATAAATTGAAGAGTCACCATGCGGGTGATACTTACCCATAACTTCGCCCACACAGTTAGCAGATTTCTTGTGAGGATGATCGGAGGTGTTACCCATCTCGTTCATACCGTAAAGTACACGACGCTGTACAGGCTTAAGGCCGTCTCGCACGTCGGGAAGAGCTCGCGAAATGATTACGGACATTGAATAGTCAATGTAGGCCGATTTCATTTCATTTTCGATGTCAATCTTTTGAATTCGATCTTGATCTATCATTTTTTGTCAGGATAGTAGTCTGGTTCTTTTTTCAATAAAGCTGTCACCTGTCAGGTCTGCATGCAAAATTTCCATGCGACATAAAGGATTATTCACACAAAGGTAAGAAATTTTTGCGAAAAAAGAGTAATTTTCCGACCATGTTTCATTAAATATTGTTGTAATAATATACAGCCATGACATCCTGACATTTTTGGCACAATAATTGTTTTATTAATCCGTGAATAAGACTGACAAATATAATTAAAAAGATGGATACAAAATTTTCAACAGAACTGAAGTTCATGCTTGACCAAAGCCGCATCGAAGCCATGCGTCACAACAGTTCTGTAATTAAAGCAGAACACTTGTTGCTCTCGTTAATGTCGCGTAGCGATTCTCAAGCTTATAAAACCTTGAGACGACTGCTCGACGACGATACTATTTATACACTGCGCGACAATTTAGATCAATCGCTGTTTGAACCAACTCCGCAGGGCGACGTACAGGCCGTGAGTGATCTCGCAAACCGTATTATTAATTTAAGTGTACTTGAAGCTCGTATGCTCAAAAGTGGAGTTGTCGATTCAGAACACCTGTTACTGGCAATTTTCCATAACACAGAAATGCGTTCGCTTGACATTATCAAGCAATTCGCAGAAAAAGGCGTATCATATGACAATCTATACAGCCTACTTGCCAATGTAGACGAATCTCCCCGAAACGGCATGTCTTTTGACGATGATGAAGAAGAGTTTCCAGAAGATTCTGACAAACCGTCGTCGGGAGCACCGGAATCGTCTACAGGCGGACAATCTGCCACACGTCGTGGTGGCGGCGATACTCCTACGCTCGATAAATATGGTGTAGATATGACACTCGCGGCCGAACAGGGAAATCTTGATCCGGTAATTGGACGTGAAACAGAAATCGAACGTCTGGCACAGATTTTAAGCCGCCGCAAAAAGAATAACCCCGTACTCATTGGTGAGCCGGGCGTGGGTAAATCGGCAATTGTAGAAGGTCTCGCACTGCGTATCGTCCAGCGTAAAGTACCTCACCTTCTTTTTGATAAAAGAGTTGTATCGCTTGACATGGCGTCGCTTGTTGCGGGTACAAAATATCGCGGCCAATTCGAGGAGCGCATCAAAGCCATTCTCAATGAGCTGTCTAAGAATAAGGATGTAATCCTTTTCATTGATGAACTTCACACAATAGTTGGTGCAGGTAATGCTGCGGGATCTATGGATGCCGCCAATCTGCTCAAACCCGCATTAGCCCGTGGCGAGATACAATGTATCGGCGCGACGACAATCGACGAATACCGCAAAAACATTGAAAAGGACGGAGCCCTTGAGCGCCGATTCCAAAAGGTAATGGTAGAACCTACCTCTCCCGAACAGACATTGGCGATTCTGAACAATATTAAAGAGACATATGAAGATCATCATAATGTGATCTATACACCGGAAGCCCTTGAAGCATGCGTAAAACTTACAGAGCGGTATGTTTCTGATCGCACTTTTCCCGATAAAGCTATAGACGCTCTTGACGAGGCCGGATCGCGTGTACATGTCAGCAATGTTGTCATGCCGCAGGAAATCGAAGATATTGAGGCCAGCATTGTCGATGCAAATGCAAAAAAACTTGCAGCAGCTCAAAATCAAGATTTTGAAACAGCCGCATCATTCCGCGACAAAGAGCATCAGTTAAGAATTGAGCTGAAAAATGCCAAAGCAAAATGGGAAGAATCGCTTAAGTCTCATCGCGACGTGGTTGATCAGGATAAAGTAGCGGAAGTAGTTGCTATGATGACCGGCGTACCGGTTCAACGAATCGCCCAAGCCGAAGGTCGTCGACTGCTTGAAATGGGCCCGAAACTTAAAAATGCCATTATAGGTCAAGATCAGGCAATAGATAAAATCGTAAAAGCTATTCAGCGAAATAGAATAGGTCTGAAAGATCCCAACCGTCCTATCGGAACATTCATGTTCCTTGGTCCGACCGGTGTCGGAAAGACTCATCTTGCCAAGAAACTGGCAGAACTATTGTTTGACTCGGCCGACACTCTGATTCGCATCGACATGAGCGAATACATGGAAAAATTCACTGTAAGTCGTCTTGTCGGAGCACCTCCGGGATACGTGGGTTATGAAGAAGGTGGACAACTCACGGAGAAA
>CAZOCO010000001.1:0-41003 GCA_964578325.1 uncultured Muribaculum sp. | reverse complement strand
GGCTCATCCTGATGTGTTCAATCTTCTGCTACAAGTTCTTGATGAAGGCCGACTCACTGATTCTCTCGGCAGAAAAATCGACTTCAAGAATACGATAATAATCATGACCTCAAATATAGGTACACGACAGTTGAAGGACTTTGGTGCTGGAGTTGGATTTACGACACGTGAAAATGACAAGGATTATTCTCGTAACGTGATCCAGAAAGCTCTTAACAAAGCATTTGCTCCGGAGTTTCTCAATCGTATTGATGATGTCATTATGTTTGAATCGCTTGATAAGGATGCTATCTTCAAGATTATCGATATAGAACTTGCCGGTTTCTACAACCGCATTGATGCTCTCGGATATAAGCTGACAATCACCGACGAGGCTAAAACTTTCATTGCCGAAAGAGGCTACGATTCTCAATTCGGTGCCAGACCACTGAAACGAGCCATACAGAAATATCTTGAAGATGATCTGGCCGAGATGATTATCACAGCATCAGTGATGCCGGGCAATCATATATTTGTCGATCATGACAAAGAAAATGACAAAATTGTCATGCGTATACTTGTTGATACCGATTCAGAGAAAGAATCCCCGCAGCCTGAACAACAGGAAAAAGATTAATACGATAAAACATATCCAACAATAGCAACGCCGCCTGTGAAATGAATCATAAGGCGGCGTTATTTTGTATGCGAAAACACATCATTTATTCAGTAGCGCGCAATATTATTGCGGGTATATCTGTATTATCTATAACACCTTTGAAGTTGTCTGCACCTACACCTATGGCGTATACCGGCACAGCATTTCCGGTATGACCGCCGATAACATAACCTAAACCGGTATACTGTCCAAATGTCTTGAAAACATCGACAGTAAACGCGTCAAAGCTCTCATATAAACCTTTTTCGTCGCTATTCTCACGCGCTTTAAACATCTTTTCAAACTTTTGGCGCAAACGGTCTGAATCGGAAGATTTAAGCTGGATCTTATCGCCAAAACCAAAATTTTGTTTCAGTAGCTCTTGCATATCAGTCCATTCAACATTCTCTCCAGAAGCATATAATCGGCGACAATAATCACCAAAAGCGCTCTTGCTCATCTTCTGGCAGGCTATGTTTTTAACATCGCCTTTTTTATAACCGAATGTAGAACCGGAAGTATCGTGGTCGGCAGTAACTACAATCAATGTTTCATCGGGATGTTGTTTATAAAATTCGTATGCTAAACCTATCGATTTCTGAAAATCGATTGTCTGCTGTATTATGGCACCACCATCGGCATTATGTCCGGCATGATCGATATCTCCCTCTTCTATCATCATGAAAAAGCTGTCGGGATTATTGGTTTTAACTTGTTCCATTCCTATTGCGACCAATTCTTCAAGATGGAGGCCTTGAGGATTATCAATAGCATAACCCAATGTCCACGACGGGTTTTCGGAAATAACCACCATCTGTCGCGCTTTACCTACATTTTCACGAGCCTCTTTAGCACCCATATTAACGGAAAATCCGGCTTCACGATAACGGTCAAGAATATCCGACGGTTTTCCATCTTTTACAAGAGAATGCATTCCAGATCCTCCAAGAAAATCAAATCCGGATTTAATACCGTCCAAAGCTATTTCGTATGTCATTCCTCTATTGGGTTGATGAGCATAAAATGCCGCAGGTGTAGCATCGTCGGTTGCTCCGGAAGTTACAAGCGCGACAGCCCAACCCCGATTCTTAAGAATTGTGGCGATTGACGTCAACGGTGTAATACTGTCGGCAGCCAGTCCCGACATATAGTTTTTAGTCTTACTTCCGGACGCCAGTGCAGTTCCGGAGGCCGCAGAATCTGTGATAAAATCGCTTAACGAGTGTGTTGTAGATATCGCAGTGTTTGGAAATGTCAACATAAGAAGATCCGTATCTGCACCGTTCACCTGCCGGTTGTAATAATTGGAAATAGTCGCCTGACCTAATCCCATGCCGTCACCAATAAAATAGAATACATATCTGGCCTGAGCGGATGCCGAAGCCACTGCTAATGACATCAGCGCGAACGAAAAAATGTGTTTGATTTTCATAGGAATATGTGTTTTTAACATTGTATGCATGACAAAGATACGAAAAAATGTCAGATAAATTAACGTAATTTAAACATAAATACACTTTTTTCATGACTGGCATTGATTTTGCAATTGTTATATTAGTAAATAAAATATTTCAGACTAAAATTAATAATTGATATGAATACAACCGGAACTATCGGTGTAACCACCGAAAACATTTTTCCTGTAATTAAGAAATTCCTTTACAGTGATCATGAAATTTTTCTTCGCGAACTCGTCAGCAACGCTATTGATGCCACAAACAAACTTAAGGCACTCTCTTCATTTGGCGAATATAAAGGCGAACTCGGCGAAATGGATGTTCATGTCACTATTGACAAAGAAGCCGGGACACTAACCGTATCTGACCATGGTATCGGTATGACAGCTGATGATATTGAAAAATATATCAATCAGATTGCATTCTCCGGTGCAGAAGAGTTCCTCACAAAATATAAAGACAAAGTCAACAATATCATAGGCCATTTCGGTCTCGGTTTCTACTCTGCATTTATGGTGGCATCTAAAGTTGAAATCAGATCACTATCATATAAAGAGGGGGCCGAAGCCGTGAGCTGGACATGCGACGGCTCTCCAGAATATACTATGGCCCCGATTGAGAAAAAAGAACGCGGAACAGATATAATCCTGACTATCGATGACGACAATAAAGAATTTCTTGAACAAGCACGTATTGATGCCCTGCTCAAGAAGTACTGCCGTTTCTTACCTGTGCCGGTAATCAGCGACGGAAAAGTCATTAACAATACAGCTCCGGCTTGGACAAAGAAACCCGCCGATCTTACTGACGACGATTACAAAGCATTTTATCGGGAACTCTATCCTGGTCAAGACGAACCTTTGTTTTGGATTCACCTGAATGTAGACTATCCTTTCACCTTGACCGGTATATTGTTCTTCCCGAAGATCAAGAACAATATTGACATACAGAAAAACCGTATACAGCTATACTGCAACCAAGTATACGTAACCGATTCTGTAGAAGGCGTTGTCCCTGAATTCATGATGCTGATGCAGGGTGTGATTGATTCTCCGGATATTCCTCTTAATGTATCGCGTAGCTACCTGCAGAGCGACAGTGCCGTAAAGAAGATTTCTACATATATAACCAAAAAGGTTGCCGATCGTCTTGAAGAGATATTCAAGACCGACCGTAAGCAGTATGAAGAAAAGTGGGACGACATCAAGCTGTTCATCGAATACGGTATGCTTACCGATCAGAAATTCTGCGACCGTGCGATGAAATTTGTTCTCGTAAAAGATACCGAAAATAAATATTACACCCTCGATGAGTATAAAACTCTGATTGAAACTAATCAGACTGACAAAGATACAAATATCGTATATCTTTACACCACTGATCCTACAGCTCAATACAACTACATCAATGAAGCTACTTCGCGTGGCTACGACGTTCTGCTGATGGATGGACAGCTTGACAACCACTTCATTGGTCTGCTGGAGCAGAAACTTGAAAAATCACACTTTGTTCGTGTTGATTCAGATGTAATCGACAATCTGATTCGGAAAGAAGATCGAAAAGCTGCCGGTCTGTCACCGCTTCAGCTCAATATCATGACATCTGTATTCCAATCCCAGTTGCCAAAGGTAGAAAAAGCAGAGTTTATTGTTCAGTTTGAAGCTATGACCGCTGAAGCTCAACCACTGACCATCACTCAGAACGAGTATATGCGTCGAATGAAAGATATGGCGGCAATGCAACCTGGCATGGACTTCTACTCAATGATGCCCGACAGCTATAATCTCATAGTGAACACCGAGAATAAGCTTGTGCATGACATCATGAAGGAGGCTGAAGCTGCATTGAGCGATAAAGTGTCACCTCTTGCCTCATCGATAGACGATGGAAACAACAAGATTGATGCCATTTATAAAGACGCTAAAGATAACAAGCTCTCTGAAGAACAGCAAAAGACTGTCGACGAAATTAGAGCGGAAGTAGATAAAAGCAGAACAGAGGAAGTGAAAATTATTTCTGAATATGCCGCTACTCAACCTAAAGTAAAACAGTTGATCGACCTTGCACTCCTTGGCAACGGACTGTTAAAGGGCGCACAATTAAGCGAATTTATCCGTCGCTCCCTTCAAATGCTTTAAGCATCAACCACATACATGCGTACGGCCTGTCTAAATGCATATTTAGGCGGGCCGTACTGATATAACTAAAGCGCTGATATTATGATAGAATTAGCATTATCAACTGTGGTGGTGTCAAGCGAAGCAAGATATATCCGTGTTGTTGCTTCAGAGTTATGTCCCATACCTTCACTAATAATGCTTAACGGTATCCCTTTCGCTTTAGCCACTGATGCCCAGCTATGACGTGCGACATAGAGTGTGAGAGGCATATCTAATGCAAGCATATTTGCAATAAGTTTCAAATACCGATTTATGTTATAGCTGGTATTTCGATATACGTTCCGTTCATTAATGCCGGTTTTGCGTATTATAGGCAATAAATATTCCGTATTATTCTCGGGATACTTATCAAGTATCAACTGCATTTCTTTCGTCCAACCTATAGTCAGCTGTTGTCCGGTCTTTCGCCTACGATAAGTAATACGGTTGTTGTTTAAATCACTCTTTTTTAGATATGCCATATCGATAAAACTCATTCCACGAAAATAAAAACTTATCATAAACATATCTCTCGCATAATCAAGCAATGGCATAGTTGATAAATCAAGCAATTTTATCCTTTTTAAAATCTTAATCGGAATTGCTCGTTTACGGGTTTTCTCTATACCAGTATATACATGCTTAAAAGGATAGCTATTATCTATAATGTCGGAATTAACGGCACGATTATATACCGCCCGAAGTATTCGCATATAAAAAGATATTGTATTCATCGTCAATCCCTTTTGTAGACACCATGACTCATATTCTTCCATCGTACGCGACGTTATACAATCAAGCATAATATCTTTGTTATTGCGATAATGCAAAAAGCTTTTAAGAGTTGCTGTATATGTTTCTGCTGTACGTACTTTGTCATTTTGTTTGAACTGCGATATAATTTTATTCATAAAGCATGACAACGAATATTCATGTAAGAAATACCGGTACTCATCTATTACGTCATCGACAGAGTAGGGTACTGCCCGTTTTTCAAGCATACATATAGTCCGGTTTAACCGTCGTGCATCACTATATATCTGTTCTTTATACTGCAACAATAAGTTGATCCTTTCATTACGGTAATTTATAATCAATCTTGAATTTCGTGAATCCCATTCATCGGGGTAGATTTTACATTCAGTCGTTATACGTCTGATTTTCCGGTCATGAATAATCTGAAAATAAATACGCCCTGCATTGCCCATGCATTTTGCCGGACAAAATTTAACTTTAAATGTAGCCATTATATTATTTAGTTTTAGTGAAAGATATTCTAAAACTAAACAAGTATTTCATCAAGCATACATTATATATGGATTAATTCTATAACCGATACTGCAATATACCTACAAAAAAGAGCGGCCCCAAACTGAGACCGCCAATAACTTATAATACTGTGCGTTTATTTTTTCCAATCATCCGTACGGAACGGCAACAACGGCAGTTCAGAAACGCCATATACATTAGCTCCTTCAGGCCAGTTCTTAAACGCATAGCGAACTGCTACGATTTTAGGCACATCGGGAGAAGAAACACTGATACCTACTACTTCAGGAAACGGTCCGAAAACCTGCGTTGCGTTGGCAGGATGAAATACCTGGTCTTCGCCAGCCACTTCAAAACCTTTCAGGCCCTGATAAGGAGTAAATCCATCATGAGCATCTTTGAATCGTAATATTGCAGTAGCTCCGTCGTCTTGAATTTCCATCCTGTCGAAACGTGGAGATTTATATCGTACACCCTTCAGACCGTAGGTGTCACCGGCCGCCATATATGCCAGGCGGTTACCGGCCTGAAGTTTAACCGACGGATGAATCTGACATGACAGTCCGGGTGTAAACAGATCTATTGACGAAATAATACCAGTATTCGGAGTAATGTCTACAGTTTTCAACTGTGCCTCACGAAGTTTTGCCGACATAATCTGTTCGGCTCCGTCGTAGATAAACGGAGGGATTTCTACGATATAGAAAGGAAGAGAATCATTGCCCCACAGTTCACGCCAGTGACCGATCATTCGGCTTAAATATTCAGCATATACCTGCTGTGTACCGGTCATAGCGTTGCTTTCGCCCTGATTCCACAAAAAGCCCTTAATGGTGTACGGAGCCAAAGGATGGAGCATACCGTTGTACATCGACATAGGCTGCTTATACTCTGTCACACCTTCTTTGGCAGCAAGAGACAGGTCTACGTCTGGATAATCCTTAAGTATCGATTCGGGCATCCAACCTTCCACACAAGTTCCTCCATAACTGCAATTGATTATACCTACCGGCACATCGAGCATATCGTTGAGTTTACGTGCAAAGAAATAGGCTACTGCTGAAAATTCAGGCGCATTTTCAGACGAGCAGACTTTCCAATCGCCTCCTACAGAGTCTTGTGGAGTGGTAAACAGTGCACGCGGCGTGGTAGAGAAACGGATAGCCTTATTGTATCGGCCGGCTGTAGCGACAGCATCGTTGGCACCATCGACAGGAGATCCAATGAAGCCGGCTAACGGCATCTCCATATTTGACTGACCGGATGCAAGCCATACTTCACCGATCAGCACATTGTCAACCTTAATAGTTTTACCATCACCTGTGACTGAAAATGATGTCGGCTCATAGGAAGCGGCTGGTGTAGCCACTGCAAGTTTCCACTTACCGTCACTGGCAGCTTTGGCTGTATAAGATTTTCCATTCCAGTCGGTAGTTACCTTTACTTCCGATCCGGGCTTGGCCCAGCCCCACAAAGCGGCTTCGGTCTGTTGTTGCAGCATCATATTGTCACCGATTATTGCCGGCAACTTAAGAGCATTGCCGTGCAAAGCTATACCAACGGCACAGAGTGCAAATAAATTACGCAATGAAAACATGATTCAGTTAGGGTATATTAATTAATATTCAGATATTACCAATTGTCAGTACGGAACGGCAGCAATGGCAGACCCGACACTCCATATACATTGGCTCCTTCAGGCCAGTTTTTAAAAGCATAGCGTACAGCCACGATTTTGGGTACAGATGGTGAAGTGAGACTTACACCTCTATCATCACCGAACACCTGAACTGCAACTGCGGGATAAAATACCTTATCCTCACCGGCGACTTCAAACCCTTTCAGTCCTTGATAAGGACAAAGTCCATCATACGCATCGTCAAATCGCACATATGCTGTGGCTCCGTCATCTTTAATCTCAAGACTCTTGAAACGCGGTGATTTATAACGGATACCAGAAATACCGTATGCATCACCGGCTGCCATGTAGGCCAGACGTTCACCTGCCGGACGCTTGACCGACGGATGAATCTGACACCATAGACCTGGGGTATACAAATCAATCGATGAAATGATACCGGAATTCGGAATCATATCGACAGCTTTCAATTGTGCCTCACGCAGGGTCGCCCCCATCACATTATCAATACCGTCGTAAAGGAAAGGCGGTATTTCCACAGTATAGAACGGAAGAGAATCATTTCCCCACAGTTCACGCCAATGTGCCACCATACGGCTTAAATATTCAGGATATATAGCCTGTGTACCGGTCAAAGCATTTGTTTCTCCTTGATTCCAGATAAAGCCTTTAACGGTATATCCGGCCAAAGGATATAACATTCCATTGTACATCGCCATAGGCTGATGGTTAAACAACACTCCTTCTTTAGCGGCAAGAGACAGATCGACCGACGGATAATCTTTTAAAATTGATTCCGGCAACCAGCCTTCAACCGGAGACCCACCCAGACTGCAGCTTACAATACCAACCGGCACATCCAATATATCGTTGAGAGTCGTTGCATAGAAATATGCCACTGCCGAGAAATATGGCACAGTTGCCGGAGTGCATATCTGCCAGTCACCACCTACCGAATCCTGCGGAGTCTTGGCCAACGCGATAGGAGTCGTAGCAAAGCGGATAGCCTTCTTATACTTTCCCGATTTAGCAATAGCTTCACTACCGCCATCGATCGGCGTACCTTCACCACCACTCATCGTAAGCTGCATGTTAGATTGACCCGATGCAAACCAGACCTCTCCTATAAGCACATTATCAACCTTGATCGTTGTTCCATCGCCGGTTACTGTGAACGACGTTGGCTCATATGATGCAGCCGGAGTAGCAACGTTGATCATCCATTTGCCATCTTTACCGGCTTTGGTCGAATATTCAGCATCATTCCATGCCGTTTTCACACTGACTTTTGAGCCGGGTTTCGCCCAACCCCATAGACGGGCATCCGTCTGCTGCTGAAGCACCATATTATTGCCTATAATATGAGGCAACTGTAGTGCAGATGCAGAAATTCCTGCGCTTATAGCACAGGCTGTTAATAGTTTGCGTAATGAAATCATGATTTTGATAGGTTAATATTATGCGAATTTAACTATTTAATTTCAGATACCAAAATTCGATGTATGCGGACACACGTCAGTGAGCGGACATCACATACGCACAAAATGTGCGGTATGTCCGTTTTCGGACATCCTCTTCAAAAATTTCACACTGATTATCAGCCATTAGTATTTTTGGCACGGAATATGTAATATTAATTTATAAAAACATCAATTAAGAAAAATAATGGACAGACAGGTACCACGCGAACAAATTGCAAAAGAGCGTAGAAAAAAATGGATAAAAGCGTCTCTAATAACCGGAACGGTAGTAGCTGTGTTTATCACAGTGCTATTTTCTTTAGAGAAATCTATCAAACGGGAATACATCGTACTCGGCGGAGCCAGAATTGGCTCACTTGAGACATCGGTTACTGCCGGTGGTACAGTAAAACCTGCATACGAACAGATCGTGACATCTCCCATCTCATCTACTATAGTAGAAGTTTATCACCGCGAAGGCGATATAGTAGAAGCCGGTACTCCGTTGCTTAAACTTGACCTGCAGACTACCGAAGTCGAGCTTAACCGACTTAAAGACCAGCTGCATATGAAAAAATTAGAAGCAGAGCAGGGGAGTCTTAACGATCGTACATACCTTAATAATATACGCATGCAGATAGCAGTGAAAGAAATGTCGGTCAACCGCCTTAAAGCAGAAGTCGCAAATCAGCAACGCCTCGACAGTATCGGTTCGGGCACTGGCGACCAAGTGCTTGAAGCACGAATGGCCTACGAAACAGGAATGTTGGAACTGAAGCAACTGCGCGAACAGCTTGCCAACGAAACCGCAGCACGCCAATCGGCCGATGCATCGCGTCGGCTTGATCTCGCCATTTGCCAGCGCAACGTAGAAGAAATGGAACGCACACTCACCGACGCGCGAGTACTTGCTCCGATCTCCGCCGCCGTGACATATGTTAATACTGAACTCGGAGCACAGGTGTCACCCGGACAGAAAATAGCCGCGGTAGCAGATTTGAATCATTATAAGCTTGAAGGAACTGTAGCTGAGACCTATGCTTCGAAAGTCGTACCCGGTGCTGCCGCTGTACTGAAATTCGGGAAAACGATGCTAAACGGCCATGTGTCAAGTGTCACTCCCGAGTCAAAAGACGGTCAGGTGAAATTTACCGTACAGATCGACGAAGACAACAATCCGGCACTCCGTTCCGGCATTCAGACCGAAGTATTCGTAAAAGGTGTACGACGCGACTCGGCTCTCATAGTTCCAAATGGATCGTATTATGCCTTTGGCCCTGGATCGTACGACCTGTTTGTCAAAGATGGCGATGGTCATCTGGTAAAACGCAAAGTTGTACTTGGCGACAGCAACTATGAATTCGTCGAAGTCAAATCAGGTCTTGCTCCAGGTGACTCTATTGTGACTAACGACATGAGCGACTACCGCAACTTCAAATCACTAAAAATCAAATAACGATGAAAACCAATTATCTTAAACATATCTTCTACGACATGCGTCACCATCCTATGGTGACATGGGTAAATATCATCGGTACAGCATTGGCGATATTCCTGCTTATGACTGTGGTTCAGATGGACTCTATCAAAATAGAATCATTCCGGCCTGAGAGCAACCGCGACCGTATGTTGCATACGTTTTATCTCGGAGTACAGACAAAAAACGGCACAAATATATCTCCGATTTCATATAAAACAATACAGCGTCTTTATGCCGATCTCCCAGGCACAGAAACTGTCACATCATATACCATACTTAATCAAATTAAAGGCGCATCGCTTCCGTCTCAAAAGCCGATATCGGTAAATGTGCGAGAGGTCGATGATAACTTTTTCTCGGTTTTCGATCTCAAATTTATTGAAGGAAAGCCATTTGACAAGTCGAAGATCGGTACCGAAGATCCGACTGCCGTTATCACGGAAAGCGTAGCCCGGCGACTGTTCGGTACCACCGATGTCGTTGGCAAGCAAATGCTTGTTGACTATTCTCCTGTGACGATTTCTGGTATAGTAGAAGATGTTACATCGTTTGCCAGTAGAGCGTATTCGGAAGTCTGGTTATCCCTTTCAAGAGACTCAACTTGGGAATACAACCATATTTTGGGACTATTGAGTGCAACAATACTTGCCGAATCTCCTGCTAAATTTGATGAAATAAGACAAGAAATAAATCGACGTAAACTTGCACTACAAACAGAATTATGTGAAGTCGAGGAAATAGAGATTCTTGATTTCGGTCAACCGTTTGATCAGGAAACGTCGACAGCCGGCAGCCCGTGGAACAACAATATCGATGACGTCCGTCGTGAGAAATGGATTCTCTATGCCATACTGCTCATAGTTCCGGCCATAAATATAGCCAGTATGACCAACAGCCGCATGCGTCAGCGTTTAAGCGAAATGGCTGTAATGCGCTCATATGGATGCACACGGTGGGGACTGATGCGTTCGCTTATTGCAGAAAATATGATCGTGACCTTGTGTGCCGGACTTATTGGTCTCATTGCGTCGTTAATATTCGCACGTATAGCGCCTGAATTTCTGTTTCTCGAAAGTAACTTTACCGCTTATTCCAATCCGACGGTCGACTTCTCGATTCTGTTTCACTGGTCTACATTTTTTATGGCACTTGGTTTCTGCTTTGTTCTCAACCTATTGAGCTGTGGCCTACCGGCATGGAATGCATCGCGTCAAAACATCATCAATTCGCTACACGGCAACAAATAACAACTGGCTATGAAACGTAAACTTATAAAACAGATATTCAACGAGTGGCGTATCAACATATGGCTCGCCATTGAAATACTTATTGCAAGCGTAGTAATCACCGTTGCGGTATACGATGTATTTGTAAACATGCGCATATACTATGCACCGATGAATATTGACATAGACCGCACGTACCTGGTATCGTATGCCCAGATTCCTTATACATCAGAGTATTTTGATTCGAACGCGCTCGTATATGGGAATTCTCAAAATTACGAGATGTTACGAACCATACGCAACCATCCTATAGTCGAAGCGGCAACTCAGACCCATAATTGCCGTCCTTATACCCTCGGCATGTCAACAAGGGCCTATAGAGTAGATAGTACACAAAGCGAGTCTACAAATCTGCGACGCTATTGCGTTTCGCGCAGCTACCCGAGGGTATTCAATATCAGAGGTATCAACGGAGAAACTCCCGAGCAGCTCGAACAGATACTAAAAGATGGCAAAGTAATTATCTCAAAAAATCTATTTTCGGAAAACGGAGTCAACGCCGCCGACCTAATTGGTAAAAAGATTTTTTCAGACTGGGAAGAGCTTACCGTAGGAGCTGTCATCGAGCCTATAAGATGGAGTGAATACGACGAATACAACTACAATCTCATTCTCCCACTCACCGACGAAATGTATGGGTATAATCTTGAACTCGTCGTACGTATTAAGCCGGAATTCAAAGGTGATGTGAGAGAAACCATTATGAACGACATACGTAGCGGCAACAACTACGTGACGGCTGTGGAGTCGCTGAAAGATTTAAGAAAAATATCCCTTCGCGAGAAAGACAACGAGATGCGTAATCATATAGTAGTCGTAATTTTCCTGCTTTTCAATCTGTTTCTGGGGATACTTGGCACTTTCTGGCTTCGCACATTCCAGCGCACGTCAGAAATCGCGATTCGTAAAGTCAACGGAGCCTCATCGGCATCAATAATGCGTAGACTCATCGGCGAAGGCCTGATAATAGTCACACTGGCATCCATCCCGGCCTTCCCGATTTCCGGATTAATAATCAATACTTTAGTACAGGATATATTCACATGGAGTGATACAGCTGTTTGCGCAGCATTCACATATGTCGCAATATCCATAATAACTATACTCGGCACTCTGTTTCCGGCATTAAAAGCCACACACGTCAATCCGGCCGAAGCATTGAAATCAGAATAATCATCAACCGACAATAATTTTAAACTTAAAAACATATCAAACAATGGCAATCATTAAACTTACCAACGTAGAAAAACGCTATCGAGTACAAGACATCGAAACTCTGGCTCTGGAAAACATCAACATAGACATAGAGCAGGGAACATTTGTCAGTATCATGGGCCCGTCGGGATGCGGTAAATCTACCCTCCTCAACATAACCGGATTGCTCGATGTACCCACAGCAGGCACTGTAGAGATAATGGGAACAAATATGGACAAAATGAACGACAACAAACTGTCGGCATTCCGCAACGCCAATCTCGGCTTCATATTCCAGTCGTTCCATCTGATACCCTCCCTGTCGGTAATCGATAACGTACAGCTGCCGCTCAACTATCGCGACGGAGTAAGTGGCTCGGAAGCTCACCGACGCGCGAAAGAGGTACTTGAACGCATTGGAATGGGACATCGTATGAATCACCGTCCGTCAGAACTCTCGGGTGGACAGTGTCAGCGCGTGGCTATCGCCCGTGCGCTCGTCGGCAATCCTGAAATAATCCTTGCAGACGAACCTACCGGAAATCTTGACTCGCACATGGGTACAGAAATTATGAACATACTGAAAGAGCTCAATAAGCAAGATGGCAAAACCATAGTAATGGTAACCCATAATGAAGATCAGGCACGCCAGACCGACCGTATAATCAGACTGTTTGACGGACACCAAATTTTCTAACATACGATGAAGACTAATTACATAAAACAGATAATATATGACATGCGTCACCATCCACTGGTGACGTGGGTCAACATCATCGGCACCGCGCTCGCCATTTTTCTGCTGATGGTGATAGTAGAGATTAATGCGGTAAAAGTCGAACCGTTCCGTCCGGAAAGCAACCGCGACCGTATGCTTCATGCCCGTGTATTAGGATTTACATGGGATGAGAGCGGGCAAGAGCGTCAGAACAACGGCCAAATCAACTATTCAACCATCCAGCGCCTTTACAACGACATACCGGGCGTAGAGACTACATCTGCATATATGATGTGGTTGAGCGAAGCAAGTGTGTCGCTGCCCAATCAGACTCCGATAACAGCTAATTATCGCTCTGTCGACCATGAATACTTCAAGGTATTCGATCTGAAGTTTATCGAGGGCGCTCCCTTTGACGAATCAGTACTCGGAGTCTCACCTCCTGTAATAGTCATAAGCGAAACAGTAGCCCGGCGTATATTCGGCACAACCGACGTCGTCGGTAAACAATTGCAGATCAACTACTCGCCCCGCACCATTGTAGGAGTGGTGGAGGATGTATCATCATTTGCCACAAATGCGTATTCAGATATCTGGGGTTCAATCGGTTCAGGAACGTATGAAGGCTCATACTCGCATATTTTGGGAAATTTTAGTGCTACCATTCTTGCTGAATCTCGCGCCGACTTTCCTCGCATACGTCGTGAAATAGAACGACGCTACAGCGCCCTCGAAACCGAGATGAAAGAATTGGGCTATACATCCCTCATAACCCGCGGACAGCCATTCGATCAGGAAGAACTTGAAGTGGGTGGACTGTGGAACAACAACATCGACGAAGTGCGCATGCTGCGCTACATGCTCTATGCGCTCTTTCTTATCATTCCGGCAATCAATATAGGCAGCATGACAAGCAGCCGCATGCGTCAGCGTATGACAGACATGGCGGTAATGCGCTCGTATGGATGCACCCGATGGGGACTGATGCGCTCTATTCTTATAGAGAACCTCATAGTCACGCTATGTGCCGGTGTAATCGGACTTGCAGGAGTGATAGGGTTCGGTATGATAGCCCCTGACTACATGTTTAACGACGGTGGTCTGTCGTACAACAATCCTACCGTAAACCTGTCGATACTGTTCCATTGGTCAACATTCTTTATGGCGATCGGCTTCTGCTTTATACTAAACCTGTTAAGCACCGGATTGCCGGCATGGAAAGCTTCACGGCTCAATATTGTCAACTCCCTGCGGGGCTCTAATTGATCTTCACATGAAACGTAAACTAATAAAACAGATATTCAACGAGTGGCGATCCAATTTATGGATATTCATTGAGCTAATACTGGTCAGCGCATTCGTGTTCGGACTGGTTTTCACGCTCAACAATATATTGTATGTCTACAATATGCCACGTAATTTCGATATTGACCGCACATACAGGATTTCCTATGGATATATTCCATCCGGAAACGAGACATTTGACATGGAAGCAGCACAACAACCCATGCCTACGCAGTGCTACAACCTGCTTAAAACCGTGCGCAACCATCCGATAGTAGAAGCGGCCACCATGTCGTTTGCATCTAATCCATACTGCTCCAACAGTTGCGGTATAATGTGCCGTACTGATACTAACGACACCGAGTTCTCACGTGCCGGTCTATATCAAATCTCTAATGACTATCCGGTTGTCTATAAAATGAAAGGCATTAACGGAGAGACTCCCGAACAGCTTGCATCATTAATCAGAGAAGGCAAGGTTCTTATATCAAAAGACATGTTTGAAAATGCTGGTAATCTCATCAATACCAATCTTTACGATACAAATGGCGGTACATACACCGTAGGTGCGGTAATAGAGCCTATGCGTCGTAACGATTACTATGAACAGGCGACCGGATTTTTCATGGCACTTCCTGATATTATGTATGGTAATTGGCCGGATCTGGCTGTGCGTATCAAACCGGAATTCAATGGCGATGTCACCAAAACACTTGTAAAGGAAATACGCAGCGGTAATTTGTATGTACAAAATGTAGAACCGATGTCGTCGGTACGCAGTAAAGTCATCCGCGAGGACGACATTAAAGTCCGAAATATCACAATCATAGCAATATTCGTTCTTTTCAATCTGTTTCTCGGTGTACTCGGCACCTTCTGGCTCCGCAGCCAGTCGAGAACAGGCGAAATTGCAATACGTAAAGTGAACGGAGCGACTCACACTTCGATCTTACGACGTATGCTTGGAGAAAGCATGATTATACTGACATTAGCGACTGCAATAGGTATTCCACTGGGATATATTACTATAAATCTAATTGACAAATCAAATTTTTATCCTGAAACGATAACGACATCTGTTATTATCACCTATGCTACAGTAGCATTGATGACATTGCTCGGCACACTGTTCCCGACGCTGAAAGCCATGCGCATTAATCCGGCAGAGAGCTTAAAATCTGAATAAACCGCAATATGACAAGAAGAACATTAGTTATATTATTTTCGTTAGTGACAATCGGCGTGTCAGCCCACGATTTAAAGCTGACACTTGACGAAGCCATTGCCCGTGCACGAGTACACAGCGTGCACGCGGCAGCGGCCGTCAACGAGCTAAAATCGGCCTACTGGGCCTATCGTTCGTATCGCGCCGAACTACTGCCGGAAGTATCATTTACGGCGACCGCACCTGCATATCAGAGAGCCTATTCCACATATATGAACGATCAAGGTAACTTTTCGTTTGTAAAGACCAACTACATGCAGCTCAACGGCACACTGTCGGTCAATCAGAACATCTGGCTCACCGGTGGTACAATCGGTATACAGACCTCGCTTGACTTTTTGAGGGAGTTTGACGGATCTCCGTACAGCCGATTCATGTCGGTACCTATTGCCATCACCCTGAACCAACCGCTGTTTGGTGTAAACAACGTAAAGTGGGACAGAAAAATAGAACCGGTGCGTTATGAAGAGGCCAAAGCGCGTTTTTTAAGTCAAACCGAAGAGGTGGCGATGAATTGTATATCGTACTACTTCTCACTGCTACTTGCTCGCGAAAATCTTTCGATCGCAAAGCAGAATCTTGAAAATGCGGAAAAGCTCTATACTGTAGCCAAGGAAAAACGAGCTATGGGTAAAATCAGCGAGAACGATCTGCTACAGATGGAACTTAACCTGCTTAATGCACAATCGGATCTGACAAACTGCCAGAGCAACAGCCGCAGCGCCATGTTTCAGCTGCGGTCGTTTCTCGACTATGCAGAAGACATAGATATAGAACCTGTAATACCTACCGAAACGCCAAAGGTTGATGTGACCTATGCCGATGCTCTCGACCGCGCACTTGCCAACAATCGTTTTGTCAAGAAAATACGCCGGCAGCAACTCGAAGCACAATATGCAGTAGCCAAGGCCAAGGGAAACATGAGGCAGATAAATATGTTTGCACGCATCGGACTTACCGGTACTTCGACCGAAGCCGGTGAGGCTTATTCCCGACTGAAAGCCAATCAGGCGGTAGAAGTCGGCTTCTCTATACCTCTGGTCGACTGGGGTCGTCGCCGCGGTCAAGTTAAAGTCGCCGAGAGTCAGCGCGACCTGATTGAAAGCCAGTCGCGCCAGGAGACACTGGATTTCAATCAGGATCTGTTCATACTCGTAGAACGGTTCTGCAGCCAACAGTCGCAGGTCGCGATAGCCGCCAAGTCTGACGAAATTGCAGAAAAACGCTATCAGACCAATGTCGAGACATTTCTTATCGGTAAAATATCGACTCTTGACCTGAACGACTCACAGGTAAAAAAAGATGAAAAACGTCGCGAATATGTGAATCAGCTGTATGCCTACTGGTCGTATTACTACCAGTTGAGATCGCTCACTCTATGGGACTATGCAACCGGAACCGATATCGAAGCCGACATAGCCCGTATAGTCAGACAGTAGGAAATGTGATACGGAAGCGAGTAAGATCATCTTTCTGCGACGTTTCAAGCGAAAAGGTACAGCCGTGACGCCGCAGAACTTCTCCTACGAGTATCAGGCCAAGACCATTTCCCGATGCCTTTGTAGAGAAAAATGGAGAAAACAGATGCGATGATGCATATTCCGAAATACCACAACCATTGTCAGTAATCGTGACTGACGTGGGATAATTGTCAACACTGATAGCTATATTTCCGCCGGGTGTATCACCAATACTCTCGGCGGAATTTTTCACAATATTTACGAGTACCTGTTCCCATAGGGTAGAATCAATCCGTGCCATAGCCGGTTGTTCGGAATAAGATACAGTCAGGCTAACCGGCGACACAATACTTTCAAGAAACTGAATCTGCCGCATGATAATCTTGTTTAAATCGGCTGTTTCAAATTTTGGTTCAGGTATCTTAACAACAGATGCAAACGATGTAATAAAATCGGAAAGCGAGTCGCAGCGATCATGGCATCCGATCAATACATCATGAATCTCGGTATCGTCACCCAGAGCAAAGTCAAGCGCATCTATAGTTGTGGTCAGGCCACACATAGTATTGTTCACTTCATGGGCGAGCATTCTTATCACACGATGATATGCTTCTCTTTCAGCTTGACGCACATCATCGGAAAGATTTTCCAGTATGACGAAGTTTCGTTCAAAGCCACGGTCAATAAATCTATTGACCGAACATCTCACAATTTCAGTGTCACTTAAACGTATAGTCTCACTGCACCCCGACTGAATATATGCGCACTTATAGGCGAGTTTTGAATCGATATCGAGCAAAAACTTTCCGAGATAATTTTTGCCGTCTAATTTCAACATATTATAAGCGACCGGATTGATTTCCGCTATCCTACCTTCATAGTCAAGAAGGATAATACCCGTAGGAGATTTTTCGATAAGCAGAGACAACAGCTGATTGCGCTCCTGACGACGAATACGCTCATTGCGCAACATGTCGGATAGTAAATTAAATGTCTTTATCACATTGTCGGCTTCGTATTGGTTGACCGATTTCAGTGTAGACGAAAAATCTTTAGCGCGGATCATCTCCATACCCTTGTCAAGAAGTTTTATCGGTCGCAACACCCATATATACAGCATCACCTCGACTATAGCAATCAATACTAACAAAGCCTCAGCATATAAAATATATTTCCCCATTACAACAAACGGCACGACCACCATAGCTCCGATCGTGAGCAGTGCCAGTATAAGAAACAGATAAAACAGTTTCATCAGAGTCCGTATTTTTCCATTCGACGATACAAAGCCTGACGTGATATTCCAAGAGTAGCCGCAGCACGGCTTACATTTCCTCCGGCATTATTCAACGCACGCTCAACAGCCTGACGCTCCATATCTACAATAGAAACTGGTGTCACGTTTTTCGCTGCAATAGTTTCATTAGGAATATTGGCTTCTATATCAGAGGGTTCTATTATTCTATCTCCGGTAATTATAGCCAGACGTTCTACCATATTCCGTAGTTCTCGTATATTACCATACCATGGCAAACGCGACATCAGAGTCATTGCTTCGGCTGAAAATTCCGGGATATATCCCAGCTTAAGCTCACGCGAAAAGTGCCGGACAAGCAACGGAATATCAGAACTACGTTCACGTAGTGCCGGCAAATGAAGAGTAATAAGGTTTAATCTATAAAACAGATCTTCGCGAAAGCGCCCTTCGGCAACCATCGATGGAAGATCGGCATTGGTTGCCGAGACCACTCTGATATCGACATGTCGGGGGCGGCTTTGTCCCAACGGCTCAAATGTGTGTTCCTGAAGTACACGCAACATCTTTACCTGACATGTTAGATCAAGATCTCCAATTTCATCAAGAAAAATAGTTCCCTTATCTGCAAGCTCAAAACGACCCTTTCTGTCGGACACCGCACCTGTAAAGGCTCCTTTTTTATGCCCGAACATCTCACTTTCAAACAGAGATTGAGAAATACCGCCAAGGTTTACCTTTACCATAGGGCCGCTGCGACGTGCAGAATTAGCATGTATAGCTTGGGCTATAAGCTCTTTACCTGTACCGTTTTCCCCAGTAATAAGAACCGATGCTTCAGTAGGGGCCACCCGTTCTACAGTACGTAGTATTTCAAGCAATTGTGGATCCTGTCCAATTATACCCGCACGGTCGAAAGTTTTATCTGACATTCGTTCCGAATTACCAGACAGACTTATGGCCGTTGCTATGCGCTTTAACAGATCATGATTGTCCCACGGCTTTGCGATAAAGTCGAATGCGCCAAGACGCATTGCCTCTACTGCAAGTGGAATTGAGGCCCATGCGGTAATAAGAATAACCTGAGATTCCGGAGAGAGAACGCGCACCTTCTGCAACAACTCAATACCTTCCTGACCCGACGTAGTGAAGTTAAAATTCATATCCATCAGTATCAGTTCCGGAGAAGTTTCACGTACTATAGTGATAGCTTCATCAGGTGAAGCCGCCTGTGCGGTCTCATATCCGGCTCTTTTAAGCAACATCGATAATGCGAGCCGAATAGTTCTATCATCATCTACAATAAGTATCATCAAGTATACAACATATTAGCGTTTTGACAAAGATTGTGTGTAACACATGGGGCGACACACGTAGACAAAATAATCTTTGTCTTACTGCAAATATAGCGAATATCCACGTGAAAAACAATACAGTATACTACTGTTTATGACAAATAAACACAGCCTATAGCTTTCCGGAAGGAGTTAATACAAGCGGGTAGGGAGCACGAAGCTGAATTGAGTCGGAAACGCGCACCACATCTCGAAACAACAGAATTGCCTCGTCGGTGGTATTGGCGCCGGGGACAATGACATAGTAGAGCGGCTCTGCATTCTGAACTATAGTTGCATTTTCAAACCCAAGATGCTGTACTCGCGACATTAACGACTTGGCATTAAAGCGTTGCTTAAACTGGGCGAGCGCAACATTATAACGAGTCACAGTCGGAGGCACATCAAGCGCGGCTGACAATTTTACCGGCACCGTTATCAATGGAATGGTATCGCCATCAGTGACGATTCCACCGGATATCCCTTTCGACCGAATAGCTTCATAAACGGTTCCTTCAATTACGCCGGTCTGATCGGTATGGGCTTTGGCAGCTTCGTATGCTTTACGATAATTAGCTTCAGTTGGCTTACATGCAGTAAAAACCAATAATACTGCAAAATATATTATTTTTTTCATGTTAAAATTTAACTCAATTTATAGACTAATCATTGCGTACGACTCCCGGACTTAACTCTATAACTTCAAGATCCTTTATATCACCATTATCAATTCTCAATCGTATCAAAGTTCTCACTTTCTGCCATCCATGAATACCCGCAGCACCCGGATTAACATGTAGCAGACCAAGTTCACGATCCGGAATAACCTTAAGAATGTGTGAATGTCCGGCAACATGGAGTTTTATATTTCGACTGCGTAATATATCTTTCATACCGGGAGCATAACGTCCTGGATAGCCGCCGATATGACTCAACCAGACATTTACGCCTTCTATCGTAAACTCCATTTGAGCGGGGAGATGCCTTCGCACCTCCCCGTGATCAATATTTCCATAGACAGCACGTACCACTGGAGCAACGGCCGACAACCGTCGAATAATATCCATATCGCCCACATCGCCGGCATGCCATATCTCATCACAACCGGCAAAGTGTGTGGCATAACGTTCATCCCAACATGAATGAGTATCAGAAAGTATTCCGATTAATTTCATTTCTTGATTATTCTTATCTGACGTATCAATGCTGTATTGACACCCTCGGCATTCATATTGTGAACTTCAAGACGTAAGCTAAAGCTGTTTTCACCTTTTTTCAGCTTTATGGGCACCATATTGGAATTTCCGGTTGACAACCATTCGTCAATACCACGCTGCGGCATTACAATAGCACCGGCGCGCACATCGTTGACATACAGCATGCGTATAGCACACTTGTTTTCAGTATTTATCGGACCAGACCCATTGGCATATCTTACATCGAAATAATAATCTCCATCTTCAGCTATATTTACGTTGAAGTCAATAGTCGTATTAACTTTCGCCGTTGTCTCTACGAAATTTGAAGCAACAGATTTATTTGCAATAAATTTAGTGCCGGTGTGCACACCCAATTCGCGAGCGTCTATCAATATCAGCGATCCTTCGGATATGTATTCATGAGGACGACAGGTAAAGCCTTGATAATGTTCAGACTCCACCGGCACGATATCCAACAGCGAATATCCTTTTGGAGGTAAATATCCAAGAGATGTCCCGCATGTCTGTTCAAGAATATCACCGTTGACATACACATCATAACACATATCTGCACTATAATTAGCGATGCTACAGCATGTATCTGTAGTCCATTCAACTATAGGCGTTTTCGGCATCCAACACTGTGGCTGACTATTGATTGAACATGTGACCGGGCGCTTGTCATCCATAGTTATATCTACAACGACATCACCCTTGATATCAGACGGCAGAATATACTGGTCTGATTCTCGGCCATTAATGGCAAACCGCACTATTTCAGTTCCCGTACCGGTAATATTGACAGTAACATCGGCATCGCGATAATGCAATCCGGAAAGTGTCTTTATCCCAGAAAAAAATGTCGGCACACATGGGTGAAATACGATTCCATCGCTTTGAAACGACATACCCATAATCACACGATAGATCATTGAGGCAAATCCGGTACAGCTCCATAATTGCGCATCAGAATTTACAGCAGTACCGCGATAGTCTCCATTATCAGCCACATAAAGTTCCTTATGTGTGGCAAACATCGATGCCGCACGCATTAACGACGCAAGCCCCTTTTCAAGAGACTCCATATTGCAAACCTTTGCCGACGCAATATTCCAATAAGCCTGGACAAACGGCCAAACGGCATTATTGTGGTAAGGTTTTATATCAGGCAATTGCGGATATACCGAAGATATACCATATGGAGTATAAGGTGTGCGTGAAATAATCGAAGCGGCACGCTCTTTGTCTACGACATCAAAAATTATCGACAAAGCCTGACCGAGATTATCTGTTGCGGCAGATTGAATAGGATATACGCCGCCATACAGATATTCACTGAAGTAACCGACATTATCCATCCAGAGATGCTTATTTATTGATTCTGTTATTACAGAGTCCATTTCTTCAATTTTCAGATCAGAAATCTTACGGAGTTCAGATGCCATAGCCGAACGAACCTTAAATGCCTGTGCAAACACAACGTTTGTACCGAGACACATAGATTCATATATATCTTTTGGCTGCATCCACTTCGGATATGTCTGTTCTCGCCAATCAAGGTAAGACTGTTCGCCATGCATAAGCTTAAATTCCGAATCCCACACTACAAGCATATCATCGCGCAAAGTATTATCAATCGCCTCATATGCCTCATTTAAAATATCAATATCTCCGGTTGCCTTATATACTTCCCATGCAGCCATAGCCCACACGACTCTGTCGCTTGATACCGGCCATGATCCACCGGTTCCGGTATCCTGCACAATGACACGTCCACGAGGCGAATCTTTCAATTTAGCCTTTAACGAACGCCATGCGCCATAAGGATCTGTAAAAGCCAGACCTAAATATATTGAATAACTGACATCACGAGTCCATACACCATCCCATTCGCGACCGGCGCGATATGTAGAATCAGGTCGCAAATCCGATGCAATTTCTGAAGTAGCCATGTTGTAAAGAGCATTTACAAGGGGCTGGTCTGAATGATATTCCGGGAATCCGGGAGTAGGGCCATCGGCATGCCATCCGACAGGATCAGCAGGAGCCTGTGATTTAGGATTGAATGTTAAGGTTATTTCATATATACCGTCATTTCCGACAGGTATTAACTTACGATCATTACGCCCATAAAGATTTTCAAAATCCCAGTTCAAAGGCACAACTGAACCTGCGATCCATACGCCTTTAAAATCATCGGCATATATCGTATCATTACCGGCTGCAACATAATAACCATTTTCCTTAAAACTATCAAGCACAGGAGACATATCAACTTTAAGACGCCATTGTGTATCAGTATCAAGTTTTGTAGCCTGTGTATTTTTTACGATAGAATCTATCTCCTCAACACATTGCCCGAATGTGAATGTAGTATCGCTACCAATAATGACTACATGGTCTTTTCCGGGCGACAACTCATTATCACGGCTATTGATAGAAAGTCTGAAATGTAGCAACGACGAAACTCCACCTTGCTCCGGACTGGCATAGTTTGTGGTAATGGCATAGTCGGAAACAGCACGTGCAACATATTTGCCTTGAACTACCGAATCACGTGTAACCGTAAATTCATCTGCAGAATAAAGAGTTCCATCGGGTAATCCCGACCCGCTATTGCACGACATAAGAAAGCCCATAGCCGACAATGCGACAAAAGAAATACCTTTAAGTGTTTTCATTAGATATAGCTTGTTCGTATAATTAGAATTACAGCACCACAAATATAAATGTTTTTATAAAATAGTGCAAAACACAGCAATGTAGATTTATAAAAATATTTAATCAATATACAGGGGTCAATATAATTCTAAGAATATTTACTACCTTTGTATAAAATAACGAATTTATTCAGATGTCTTTCAGTAAAAATTCTCTAAAAATAGCGATACAAGGAGTAACCGGCTGTTTTCATGATGCCGCTGCTCGAAAATATTTTTCCGACCAGGATATTGTCACTGTTGAGTGCGAAACTTTTCCGGAAATATTTGAAGCTATGGCCCATGATGCATCGTTGCTTGGCATTGTAGCAATAGAAAATACCATAGCCGGTTCACTGCTGCAAAACCACGAACTGCTACGCATGGGACACGCCGAAATAATCGGCGAATATAAAATGAGAATATCACATGTACTTGCAGCCCTGCCAGGGCAATCAATCGATGACATTTATGAAGTCAATTCACACCCAATGGCTATAAGACAATGCGAACAGTTCTTACAAAGATATCCACGCATACGCAAAGTCGAATGGTTTGACACCGCCGGTAGCGCAAGAGATATAGCTCGCGACACCATGACCGGGCATGCAGCGATTTGCAGCGATCTGGCGGCTAATCTATATGGACTGAACATTCTTGAACATGGAATAGAGACCAACAAAAGAAATTTTACACGCTTCCTACTTTTGGCCGATCCGCTCATAGCAGCCGAACTACGCCCCTCTGAACGAGAGATCAACAAATCATCAATTGAATTCACCCTTCCTCATACCAATGGAGCCTTATCGAAAGTACTGACAATATTTTCATTCTACGATATAAATCTTTCAAAAATTCAGTCAATGCCGATTATCGGTCGTGAATGGGAGTACCGTTTTTTTGCCGATTTGACATTTGAAAGCTATATCCGATATCGGCAAGCGATTGATGCCGTACGCCCCTTGACCAACGAACTTTGCGTGCTTGGCGAATATATTGAAAACAGACAGAATCTTTAAGCGAATGAATAATTTAATTACTCCAGCCAATCGCGTGCAGGAAATACGAGAATACTATTTTTCCCGGAAACTACGTGAAGTAGCCAAGCTAAATGCCGAAGGTAAAGATATCATTTCCCTTGGTATAGGTGGCCCGGACCGACCACCTCATAAATCGGTCACTAACACTCTTATTACAGAAGCTTTACGACCAGACACACACTCGTATCAGCCTTATACCGGCATACCCGAGCTACGCAATTCAATGGCGGACTGGTATCAGCGCACGTATGGCGTTTCTGTAGATCCGAAATCTGAAGTTCTTCCGTTAATCGGATCTAAAGAAGGAGTTTTGCATATATCACTTACCTTCCTCAATCCTGGCGATGGAGTCCTTGTTCCAGATCCAGGCTATCCTACTTATTCATCAGTAAGCAAACTTGTAGGTGCAGAAATTTTCAACTACAACCTTACAGAAGAAAACGGCTGGCTTCCAGATTTCGACGCGCTCGAAAAGCTACCACTTGAACGGATAAAATTAATGTGGATAAACTATCCTCATATGCCGACAGGCACCCGAGCAACTCTGGATTTATTTGCAAAGCTATTGGAATTTGGCCGTCGTCATAATATCGTAATTGTAAACGACAATCCATATAGTCTGATTCTAAACGATAGCCCAACAAGCATAATGCAGCTACAAGGAGCCAAAGATATTGCTATTGAGCTTAATTCTTTGTCTAAAAGCCATAATATGGCCGGATGGCGTGTAGGGATGGCCATCTCCAATCCTAAATTCATAGAATGGATACTGAAAGTCAAGTCTAATATAGATTCCGGACAATTCAGGCCACTCATGTCTGCAGCAGCTACAGCATTAACTCTTGATCACGAATGGTATATAGAATTAAACAACGAGTATATCAAAAGGCGGGAAATTGCAGAACAAATTCTATCTGAACTCGGATGCTATTTTGACCCGAATCAGACAGGGCTTTTCCTCTGGGGGCGTATTCCTGACGACATAAAATCCGGCGAAGAAATGGCTGACGAGCTGCTATACAATGCACGAGTATTTGTAACTCCTGGGGCAGTATTCGGAAAAAACGGAACAAGGTATATACGACTGTCGCTGTGCGCTTCAACACACCGTTTATCAGAGGCCCTTAACCGCATCAAACAATATATGAATCATAAAAACAGCAATGAATAACGACTTACAACCACTTTTCCCCGATCTGTACAATCAAGGAGAACCTATTGTAATTGCAGGCCCTTGCAGTGCAGAAACCGAGGAACAGGTAATGGAAACTGCCACACAATTAGCAGCCAATGGAATCAAGATTTTCCGTGCAGGCATATGGAAACCAAGAACGAAACCTGGCGGATTTGAAGGTGTTGGTATCGATGGCCTTAAATGGCTCTCCCGTGTAAAAGCAGAGCGCGGAATGAAAATTGCAACGGAAGTAGCGACACGCTATCATGTAGAAGAGGCCATGAAAGCCGGTGTCGATGTATTGTGGATTGGAGCACGAACTTCTGCCAACCCGTTTGCTATGCAGGAGATTGCAGACGCTATAAAAGAATTTGGCCCAGACAAAGTGGCCGTTCTGGTAAAAAATCCGGTCAACCCCGATCTTGAATTATGGATTGGGGCACTCGAACGTATATATAACGCCGGAGTAAAAAGACTGGGCGCGATCCATCGTGGCTTCTCGGTATATGGCAAGCATTTATATCGAAACATGCCACAATGGCATATACCTATTGAACTCCGTCGTCGTTATCCTGATATTCCTATAATAGTAGACCCATCCCATATAGGAGGAAAGAGAGAGCTCGTCGGACCAATTTCGCAACAAGCCATGGATATGGATTTTGACGGACTAATTATAGAAAGCCACTGTAATCCAGACTGCGCGCTATCTGACAAATCTCAACAAATAATACCTGACGTACTTAATTTTATTCTTAACACTTTAGTTATACGCGAATCATCCGTGACTACCGAAAACCTTAATCTGCTCCGACAGCAGATCGACGAACTCGATAACGAAATGCTCGAAGTTTTGAACAAACGTATGGCTGTCAGCCGACAAATAGGTCAATACAAAAAAGAACACCGTATGCCCGTAGTTCAGATCGGACGTCACAACGAAATAATGCAATCGCGGGTAAAACTTGCAGAAGAGATGGGTATGAGCGGACAATTCATGCGCACCGTTCTTTCTGCTGTACATGAAGAATCCGTGCGTCAACAGATAGAAATACTCAACGACCGTAAACCATAAGGGTATTCCTACTATAAATACACCGGGGAGCAAACAATTGCAGTTTGCTCCCCGGTGTATTTATAAGGTAAAATTAGCGTGAAAGTTCAATAGAACCTTTGCGGAATTCTTTCAGAAGTTTTTCCATTTCCAAAGATGCTTTACGTGCACGCGCACCGGCTGCCTTGTTACCATTCTCAACCTGCGCAACTGCATCTTTCTTGAATGCCTCGTAGAGAGCATCTACTTTTGCTACTAAATCTTTCATAAAATCTGTTTTAAATTTGTTGATATAATGAGTTTGTCAATTTAAAATTATGTGTCCGCTGGCAACTTTAAGGAAAGTTTTTTAATACACAAAGTAATTTCAAATAAAACAAAATAAATCTACACTACAGATAGCTACAATGCAGGTTAGTTATATTCAATTAAGTAAAACAGATTGAATTATCGGCGCTTAATTACCTTTTTTGAAGATTTCCCTCGTCCCGAGGAATTCTGCATAACGGGATAAAGTTTCTTTATCAAATCCTTTCTCCCAAGTCGCTCCAGACTGCGAATAATAGACACACGGTGTTCGGGGTCGCGCCAAAAAAAATATTGCCTTTGTGCCTGCTTATCTTTAGGATCTGTAGCACAGAAAACCTGTTCACCGGTATACGGATGAATCCCGGAATAATAAATTTCCGTTGCAAGCGTCATCGGTGTAGGTGTAAAATCCTGTATTTGTTCAAGATACATATCAAGATTCTTTACTTCTGCAGCAAGCTCGGCCATATCAACCTCACGACATCCAGGATGAGAGGATATAAAATACGGTATCAATTGCTGCCTCAATCCGTTTTTTGCGTTAACCGCATCAAATATCCGTTTAAACTTATAATACTGGTCAAATTCAGGTTTTCTCATTAATGAAAGCACGTGTGGTACAGTATGTTCAGGAGCTACCTTAAGACGTCCGGACACATGTCGGCTTATCAGCTCTTCGCAATATTTACGGTTGGTGTTATCCACACCCTCATTTCCGGTATGATGCATTGCCAGATCGTAACGCACACCACTGCCGACAAAACTCTTTCTGATACCATCAATAGCATCGACCGACCGATAAATATCAAGCAGTGGGGCATGATCAGTATTCAGATTTGCACATGGCTTGGGATGCAGGCATGAAGGTCGCATACACTTCTCACATATAGTCTTATCTTTTCCGCCCATAGCATACATGTTGGCCGACGGACCACCAAGATCACTTATATATCCCTTAAAATCGTCCATTTCGACAATTTTTTTTGCCTCGTTGACAATTGAACGCTTTGATCTGGAAGAAATAAACTTCCCTTGATGGGCCGAAATCGTACAAAAAGCACATCCACCAAAACACCCCCTATGCATAGTGATGGAATGACGTATCATTTCCCATGCAGGGATAGTTTTTCCTTTGTAACGTGGATGGGGTAATCGTGTATATGGCAGATCGTAAATTTG
Source organism: uncultured Muribaculum sp. (assembly GCA_964578325.1). Taxonomy (GTDB): domain Bacteria; phylum Bacteroidota; class Bacteroidia; order Bacteroidales; family Muribaculaceae; genus Muribaculum. Next base: position 12,492 of record CAZOCO010000001.1, on the reverse strand, counting down.
GTCTATTTCTTCGGTAGACATAGGAGGTAACATAGGATTCACCTTAACAACTCGGCTACCGTTTTTTTGCCATAATGTCGCGCCATAAACCCGATTGGATTGCTGCTCTATATGCTTAAAATTCAATGATTGTAGACGTTTGTTCTTCAAGCATTGATCAAACGACGCCAATATAATATTATTATCATCAGATGTCACCGGCATTACATCTTCAGGCAACAATATAGCCGTCTGCGGAATATCAGTCAGTTCATTAATTTTAGCACCGGCATTCAATCTGTCTGCAATTTCAAGTATAGGCTTTTCTCCCATTCCATATACGAGAATATCTGCTTTAGAATCGGATAGAATAGAAGGTCTTAAGACATCCTGCCAATAATCATAATGCGACAAGCGTCTCATCGAAGCTTCTATACCACCTATAACAATAGGCACATCGGGCCACAATTCCCGCAATATTTCGGAATACACAATAGTAGGGTAGTCTGGTCTCATTCCGTGTCGGCCACCAGGCGTATATGCGTCGTCCATCCGTCGGCGACGCGCAGCCGTATAGTGATTGACCATCGAATCCATAGCGCCCGGAGAGATTCCAAAAAACAGACGTGGCCGACCCAGTTTTTTAAAATCACGTAAATCATCACGCCAGTTAGGCTGGGGGACAATAGCCACATTATAACCGGCGGCCTGAAGAGTGCGTCCGATCACTGCCATCCCAAACGACGGATGGTCAACATATGCATCTCCAGCCATCAGTATTACATCGATGTGCTTCCATCCAAGACGTTCGACCTCTTTTACAGATGTCGGCAACCATAATTTTGTATCAAAACATTGCAGAGCTGTATCTGCTTCACTTTTATGACGCCGTATATTATCCGGATTCCTGACACTCATATTTCTTCACTTATTCTGACCCAGTAAATCTTCCATTTTCAACATTTCATCGCGAAGACGTGCCGCTTCCATAAAGTCCATGCGTTTGGCGGCAGCCACCATCTGTTCGCGCAGATAACCTATTGCCTTTGTCATATCGCTCTGACTCATATAAGGAACGACAGGATCAGCAGCAACATCAACAGATCGAGAATACTCTTCTATATACGGTATTTCTTTACGAGGAACCAAATGTTTATCACCCGACGATGCTTTATTATGACTACGGGCAGACTGACGGCTGTCATCTTTATCCATGCCGATAATAGCCTGACGAGCCTTTACAATCGCTGTTGGCGTAATCCCATGAGCCTCATTGTAAGCCAACTGTGCTGCACGTCGGCGATCAGTTTCTTCTATTGTTAAGCGCATTGAATCGGTAACTTTATCGGCATACATGATAACTGCTCCGTTGATATTTCTTGCTGCACGACCTACAGTCTGCGTAAGAGAACGATGACTACGCAAAAAGCCCTCTTTATCAGCATCGAGTATAGCGACAAGCGACACTTCAGGCAAATCGAGCCCCTCACGCAACAGATTCACACCAATAAGCACATCATATACTCCGGCACGCAGATCATCAAGAATACGTATACGCTCCATTGTATCGACATCACTATGAATATAGGCTGCTTTAACTCGTATGCGCAACAGATAATCGTTCAGTTCTTCTGCCATGCGCTTGGTTAGCGTGGTTACAAGCACTCTCTCATCACGTTCGACGCGCAATTGAATTTCTTCAAGCAAATCGTCTATCTGATTGATCGACGGGCGTACACTGATCACGGGATCAAGCAATCCGGTAGGGCGGATTATCTGTTCAACTATCACACCTTCACTTTTTTGCAATTCATAGTCTGCCGGAGTCGCCGAAACATATATAGTCTGACCTGTCAACTCTTCAAATTCATTAAATTTAAGCGGTCGGTTATCAAGTGCTGACGGAAGTCTGAAACCATATTCAACCAGATTTAGCTTTCTCGACACATCACCGCCATACATCGCCCTTATCTGTGGGATTGTGACATGGCTCTCATCAATGATTGTAATAAAATCATCAGGAAAATAATCCAAAAGGCAGAATGGACGTTCTCCGACTTCACGGCCATCAAAATACCGGCTATAATTCTCTATACCGGCACAGTGGCCCAATTCGCGTATCATCTCTATATCGTAAGTCGTTCGCTCATACAGACGGTTGGCTTCTAATTCCTTACCCTCATTTCTAAAAAAGCCGACCTGCTCACCAAGATCAAGCTCCATCTTGACAAGCCCATTATCTACACGACTACGCGTCATTACAAAAATATTGGCAGGATATATCTTAAACTGATTGTGTCGACCAAGTGATGTACCATCTTCAGAATGTATTGTTGATATAGATTCTATCTCATCGCCCCAAAATATTACCCTCAACGTTATTTCTTCATATGCAAGCCTAATATCCACAGTATCACCTTTTACACGGAATGTTCCGCGCGATAGCTCCATTTCATTGCGTGAATACAATGCATCTACAAGTTTCCGAAGAAAGACATTACGAGCAATCTTTTGTCCGACACGAATCTCTACAGCCGATGAATGAAAATCTTCAGGGTTACCGATTCCATACAGACATGACACCGACGATACCACTATGACATCTTTTCTGCCTGACAGCAACGCAGATGTTGTAGCAAGCCGAAGTTTATCGATCTCATCATTTATCATGAGATCCTTTTCTATATACTTGTCGACCGACGGTATATATGCTTCAGGCTGATAATAGTCATAATAACTGACGAAGTACTCGACGGCATTGTCGGGAAAGAACTGCTTAAACTCACTATATAATTGTGCGGCAAGAGTCTTATTATGACTCAATATCAATGTGGGGCGGTTCATCCTGGCTATGACATTTGCCATAGTAAAAGTTTTTCCGGAGCCTGTAACGCCAAGCAACGTCTGTGCCGGAGCGCCAGATTCAAGCCCTTCCACCAGTTGATCTATAGCCTGTGGCTGATCGCCTGTCGGCGAATATTTTGATTCCAGTCTAAAATTCATATGATGCAAATATAACATATTTCTGTCCATTAGACAAACATAATTTATTCAGCGATACAATGAATATACGGAAAAATTTCCTTAAATTTGCACTTGAATTATCGCTTCAATCTTTTGGTTATGGATCAACCTGATTATAACCAAGTTATATATCACATGCATATATCCAATAGGTAAAATATTTTAATATAAAGATTCTGTATGAATTGGCTTGTACAATTATTGAGTCCAGGCAATGTGACCCTCGCCAGCACATTACTGCTTTACGCGTTTGTGATTGCAAGTGGCGTACTGCTCGGAAAAATTAAGATCGGCGGAGTCTCTCTCGGAGTAACGTTTGTATTGTTTGTCGGCATTCTGATGGGGCATTTTGGCTACATTATTGACACACAAGTGTTGCATTTTGTCCGTGAATTTGGTCTAATTCTATTTGTATTCTCCATTGGCCTACAAGTAGGGCCGGGCTTTTTCTCATCTTTTAAGAAAGGTGGCGTTATACTCAACGGCCTTGCAGCTTTGATCATTGCCCTTGATATCATTATAGTATTAGCTATTTTCTATATTGACGGCAATACATCGATTACGGCACTTGTCGGAGTATTGTCAGGCGCTGTAACAAACACGCCCGGACTTGGAGCCGCCCAACAAGCCATTCTACAGGTTAATCCCGAAGCCTATAGCCTTTCGGAAGAAATGGCAATGGGATATGCCGCGGCTTATCCTCTTGGCGTAATAGGCATCATTATTTCAATGTTTGTAGTAAAATGGATATATCGCATCAATGTCGACACTGAAATTAAACAAATTAACGACGATACTGCCAATGCAAAACTTGCGCCGCACATTGTAACATTTAAGGTCACAAACGATCTCATTGCCGGGAAAAACCTCCTTGAGCTCCACGACATTCTGACATGCAACTTCGTAGTATCGCGTTTGAAAGACGCAGATGGCCAGATTGTGATTCCGACATCAAAAACCATCATACAAAAAGGCGATTTACTGTATACCGTTCTTTCAGCACAGGATGAAGATAAGTTCAAGAGTATTATAGGCCCTGAAGTCAACATGGACTGGCAGGCCGAACCAAGCCCGGTTATCTCACGTAGAATTGTCGTCACAAAAAGCCAGTATAATGGTGTCACACTCGGGTCTTTACGACTACATCTCGGCTATCAGCTCAATGCCACACGTGTTAATCGTGCGGGTATCGACCTACTCGCCTCTCCTGGCTTACGTCTACAAGTAGGAGACCGAATCACCGTCGTAGGGCAGGAGGGAGATATCAGCCGTTTGGCCGATCGACTCGGCAATTCGACCAAACGATTAAACAATCCGCACCTTGTGACAATCTTTGTTGGTATATTTCTCGGCATCATATGCGGATCCATACCTATTGCATTCCCCGGTGTCAGCGTACCGATGAAACTCGGCCTGGCTGGTGGCCCTCTTGTTGTGGCGATATTAATCAGTCGCTTTGGCTATAAAATGAAATTGGTCACATACACTTCAACGGCAGCCTCTTTGCTCATGCGTGAAATAGGCATATGCTTGTTCCTTGCGTCTGTAGGTATTGCCGCTGGATCAAATTTCGCATCTACAGTATTCAATCAGACCGGTATGTGGTGGGTAATATGGGGCTTCATTATCACATTGCTTCCGCTGCTCATTGCCGGAGTTATTGCCCGATCAGTATATAAGTTCAATCTCCTGTCGATTATGGGTCTTGTCAGCGGTGCAATGACCGATCCACCAGCGTTGGCTTATGCAAACAACTCTACAAGCAATGACGCTCCCGCGGTTGCATATTCTACCGTATATCCTCTCACAATGTTCCTGCGAGTAGTGTCTGCTCAAATTTTAGTACTTGCTCTTGCCTGATAAGCAAAACGATGTTATAGAAGTGGGGCTGTGTCACAAATAATTGGACACAGCCCCACTCATTTTAATAATAAGAGCATTAATTCGATGCTATTTCTTTTTCAATATGACCGTTTACAAGCTTTTCAAGGTCGACAAGCTGATGTACGCCAGTTCCTCTCCATTTCAATTCTCCATTACGGAAAATAAGCAATGTCGGTACAGACTGAATACGATACTGAACCGCAAGCTCCTGATTCTTATCCACATCAATCTTTATAATGTTAGCTGTATCTCCCACACGTTCTTTCAGCTGTTCAAGAATCGGATGCATCATTTTACATGGGCCACACCATGTAGCATAAAAGTCTACCAAAGTAGGCTTGCTGTCATTGATGATTTCTTCAAAATTTGTCATAGCAATATAATTTTTTGTTATTAAATTTTATTCCTACATCAATAACAAACAATACGACCTTTTTGTTGAGACAAAAATAAAAATAGGTCTGCGTTCTGCTTATCGAACGTAGACCTCATTGAGTATCCCCGTAGGGAGTCGAACCCTAATCGTCGGAACCGGAATCCGATATTCTATCCATTGAACTACGGAGACGTATTTTTATTTCTACGATTCAAAGTTACAAAACTTTTCGCGTTCGACCAAACCTCCAGGCAAATTATGATGGGAAATTGTATTACGTCACGCACGTTATCATATCATACGGGACTGGATTAACGCAAATAATTAAGATCTATTTATATGTCATTCTGCCTGACATAATTGAAAAATTGATAAAAAAGATGTAACTTCGAAGAGAAATATGATTACTGTTACAAAATACACCCCAGAATGGAAGTCTGGATGGGACTCTTTTATAAGCACATCTAAAAACGGAACATTTCTAATGTTTCGCGACTATATGGAGTACCATTCTGACCGATTTACGGATTACTCATTGATTTTGAGCGATGAGAACCGTATATGCGGATTATTTGTCGCATCAATTCACGATGAAGGCAAACTTGTAAAGTGTCATGGAGGATTAACATACGGTGGTCTGATTACATCTAAAAAAACGACATTTGAAGATGTAAAAAACATGTTTATAGCTCTAAATGCTTATATGAGCAAAAATGGAGTAGGGGAAGTCATATATAAGGCTATTCCATATATATATCACACCGTTCCGGCCGATGAAGATCTATATGTACTACATTCTTTATGTAACGCTAATCTGATAAGACGGGATATAAGCTCTGCGGTTGATATGACTCAACCTGTCAGAATAAGGCGAATACGTGAATGTGGAAAACGTAAAGCCTTAAAGCACGAATTGACAACTGTATTGTCAAATGATTTTGATTCATTCTGGGAGATTCTTAATAATACACTTCAGAACCGGCATGGCGTAACCCCAGTTCATTCAAAAGAGGAACTCAAACTATTGGCATCGCGATTTCCCGACAATATACGCCTGATTGCTACTGTCACGCCTGAAGGTATCATGATAGGGGGTACAATTCTATATATAACCGACACTTGCATCCATTCACAATATATCGCTACAAGCGATGCCGGAAGAGAAATGGGAGCTCTTGATCTTGTCTTTATTGATTTATTACAGTCAAAATTTGACTGTACCAAAGGACGGCATTTCTTTGATTTTGGCAGATCGACAGAAGGCGACGGGACATACGTTAATACCGCACTTCTCTATCAGAAAGAAGGATTTGGTGCCAGAGCAATATGCTACGACACCTACTCATATTCGCCACGTTAAAACCGAACAAGCATCAACACTCTAACAACCCAATTATTGGGCGGAATATTAACATATTGCTTCCACAACTAAAGCAATAATCGATATCAAAAATAGCCTACAGCCATTTATTTCGTCTTAAACATCAGAGACACCATTATAATTTGTGCTTGTGCAGGATATATCCACTCAACATCCACAATGAGCCATATTGTATCAAAGCAATCCATGCGTAATCGCCACGCGTATATCAACTTATATTCGCGGAAATAGACCATCCGGACGACAGTGTGATTGTGCTGTCAAATAATGTAATTTAATATTTCCTGCGTTTATGTCTATTGCATAGATTCAAAAGCGCGACGAGTATCCGCATCAATCTGAGAAATACGTCCTTGTTGACGAGCATTAAACAAATGTTGCTCTATAAGAGGAACAGCAAGAGAGTCAAAAATACTATTAGAATTAACGATAGATTGAGTCCGCGCAAGAGTGAAATCAACATTGGCCATGTTCGCACTAACCATCGAATTATTAAGTGCCATCCTACTACGAATATAATCGTTATTAAGAGTAAGGGCAAGAGTTCGAGCATCGATTGTGCCATTAAAAAAGCATTAAAAGCATCTTGATAAGAAGTTTTTGAATTAATAAAATTAGCATTAGCACGAGAAGTGGCGGCATCAGCATCATTTTTGGCTGCTTGTGAAAATGCCGCTGCAGCCTGAGCTTCTGTAAGTCTTAAATTAGCAAACTGGCCGAGAACTGAACCTATCTGACCAATTGCATCTGACATAGCAGCAACAGGATAAACGCGTGCACCTTGCATAGTAGGAGTATTATAAGATGGAGAAGAAGTAGCATTACCGTTTGAACCTTGACCGTAAATCAAATTAGGATTAAGACCAGCGTCGGCATAACGTTGCATCTGTGCCAATGGTGTGTTATACTCATTCTATCATTCCATTGTTCAAGCTCTTTACTGTAGGAATACTCTGCAAGTTCTCTATTTGCCTGATTTGTCTCGCGAGCAATCTGTAAATTTGTTCTGTTAGCTGATTTTTGAGCAATATAGTAATAAGCATTAGATTCCCTGAAAAATTCCAGTATAAATCCGAGCAAAATACAAAACGGGTAGAGTCGCTAATATCAATTTTACATAATGCTGATTATGTAACTTGATTTGCATAATAAATTCGTATTCAAACAATCATAAACGAAAGGACAGCTTCAGGAAATTTCATGTATTGCAAATGCGATGTAATGCATACAAACCCGCGCTTATCTCATGACGAGAGTTGAACCACATTGCATACGTTATGGCCGACAGCTACAAATCTCGGTATCGCACATTTTAAGAAAATTCTATTAATGTAGAAAACAACCAAAGACAAATAAACTGTGCAACAACAATCAATCCGGAAGAATAATTTAAGTAGAGTCTTAAAAATCTATTATTTAAAACCTTTTGGTCAATATTTTGTTTATACAAATAAAGAGTACATTCAAATCAAAAATCAGCAAAGTAAATTTCATGATAGTTTGCAAATAAAATTTACATAAGTAATTAATCATGGAATCCACCAACCTAAAGTTAATCATCGCAAACAATACCAAATGTAAATTTTCACAGAATTTCAGTATGCAAAATCAAAAACAGCATACAAAATTCACAGTCTAATACTAACGAAAACGCAAATTTACAACAATTAACCACGTATATAAATATACAATAACCCACTGATACCCATATATACTACACACAAGAATTAAAGTATACATACAATGATGCTCCCCTAACCCGCACAATACATATTGTGCGGGTTAATTTTATCTCATAAACTCGTATAAACCATAGTATATACATATAATACTTAAAGCTATACACCAATACGTTGCCAAACGCCAATTTTCAAAACAAAACACAGCTCCCATTTGTATTTACATTCCAAAATTCACCTATTTACTTTTCAAAATTTGCAAAATACACAATTATTGATTACATTTGCATATCGAAACTTGCAATATCAAACACAATGGATCTCATTACCAGACTTAAAAACTTCATGGATTATCTGCAAATTCCTGTCACCAAATTTGCAGACAACTGTACTATACCACGCCCATCTATGACCCAACTGCTTAAGGGGCGAAATAAAAAGGTGAGCGATGAAGTAATAGCAAAAATCCACAAAGCCTACCCCATGCTCAACGTTTCGTGGCTACTGTTTGGCGAGGGAAGTATGGTGAATGACTCAAATATTCAATTCTCAAAGCCTCAAAACGAACAAATTCCGCAACTATTCGACTCGTATATCACTGATATAAACCAAGAAACATTCAATACAGAGCCAACAAATTTTGCATCAGAAAAAACTTCAGAAAAAAAATCTGCACCCCATAGTCATATTACGCCCCCTACTCCGACTAACGAATTAAAATTTGAACCAGCAAACAATCCGGCAATAAGCAATATCACTCCAATCACAAATTCCCAATCAAAGCACGTTATAAACATTATGGTATTTTACAGTGACAACAGTTTTGAGACATTTGTACCGCAGAATCGTATGCGGTAACATCTGCGGATGTCACTTACAAGAAAAACACCCTTACCGTTAAAATCATTTACCTGACTTTTAATCACGTTACAGCAGAACTACATTTTTCAGCTATAACATCAGCATATACTTTACCACTAAATTACCTGTCATCCATACCACATACTCGTGTTTTTTCACTATCTTTGCATTAGATAATTATAATGCAATGAAAAAGCATCAGCTAATATTTCGGGTAGTAGAAAACCGCCCCATTCACTCCTTATATTCTTTATTACTTCTGCATCCGGTCAACGCTGCATTACCACCGATGTCCCCGGGGCAATTTGTACAAATAAAAGTTCCGGGATCTCAAACAACATTTCTACGTAGACCAATTTCTATAAACTACGTAGATTACGACAAGCAGATTTTATGGTTACTAATCAGACGTGCCGGTGACGGCACAAATGCCCTCTCTCAACTCAACACTGGCGATACACTTGACATCCTATTACCTCTTGGCAACGGATTCTCATATACAAATGAAGAATCCCGACTTCTATTGGTAGGTGGTGGCGTCGGTGTGGCACCCATGCTTTATTTAGGCGACCAACTAAAACAAAACGGATTCAAGCCGGAATTTCTCCTTGGCGCACGTTCTGCCAATGATCTACTCGAACTTGAGGAATTCAAAGCAATTGGTCCTGTACATATTTCCACTGATGATGGTAGCGCTGGCGAACATGGGTTAGTCACCACCAATTCTATATTTGAGCAACAGTGGGATCATATATATTGTTGTGGGCCTGCGCCGATGATGAAGGCCGTTGCATCTGTGGCTCGACGTATTGGTGCGAAATGTGATGTCTCGTTAGAGAATATGATGGCATGCGGACTCGGAGCATGTCTATGTTGTGTAGAAAATACAGTAAAAGGCAATGTATGTGTGTGTACAGAGGGCCCCGTATTTAATATTGATGATTTGACATGGCAGCTTTAAACGTAAAAATAGGCGAACTGGAATTAAAAAATCCGGTTCTTACAGCATCTGGTACATTTGGCTACGGACATGAGTTTTCGGATTTCATCGATCTGAATCGACTCGGAGGTTTCATAGTAAAAGGTACTACTATCAATCACCGCGAAGGCAATCCCTACCCGCGTATGGTTGAAACTCCATCAGGAATGCTCAATGCAGTCGGACTACAAAACAAAGGGGTAGATTATTTTATAGAGAATATATACCCTACGCTCGTCGATCTTAACACCAATGTCATTGTAAATGTTTCTGGAGCTTCTATCGACGACTATGTGCGTTGTGTAGAAAAATTAGCACCTCTTGATAAGATTCCGGCCATCGAAGTAAACATATCGTGTCCCAACGTCAAGCAAGGAGGTATGGCATTCGGAACTACCACTGCTGGCGCCTCGGCTGTAACCAAAGCAATACGTGCCGCCTACCCGCGCACCATGATTGTAAAACTCTCTCCAAACGTAACCTCAATCACCGACATTGCCAAAGCTGTTGAAAGTGAAGGAGCCGACGCCGTCTCATTAATCAATACTCTTATGGGTATGGCTATCGATGTAGAACGTCAGCGTCCATATCTGTCAACTATCACTGGAGGATTGTCGGGACCGGCAATACGACCGGTAGCAGTAAGAATGGTTTGGCAGACATCAAAAGCTGTCAACATTCCGGTAATCGGACTTGGAGGAATTATGAACGGACGCGACGCTATAGAATTCATGCTTGCAGGTGCAACTGCTATTGAAATAGGCACAGCAAATTTTATCGATCCGTCTGTCACGATAAAAATCATTGAATACATTGACGATTACTGTATTCGCCACGGCGTAAGCGACATCAACGAAATTGTAGGAATGATCTGACACAATGACCGGCGATTATTTAGATCAACTAAACGATCAGCAACGTGAGGCAGTCCTATACACCGACGGGCCACAGCTGGTAATTGCCGGGGCTGGCTCCGGCAAGACCCGCGTACTCACGTATAAAATCGTACATCTCATAAATCTGGGATATGAACCCTGGCGCATAATGGCGCTGACATTCACCAACAAAGCCGCAAAAGAAATGCGAGAGCGCATACAGGCTATTGTTGGGCCAACGGTTGCAGGAAAACTTTGGATGGGAACATTTCACAGCATTTTTTTAAGACTGCTGCGTATTCACGCTGACCGCATCGGTTTCAAAAACAATTTTACCATATATGATGCAGCCGACTCAAAATCTCTGATTAAAACCATAATAAAGGATATGGATCTGGATGACAAGATTTATAAGCCATCCTCAATTGCATCCATTATCTCTTCGGCAAAAAATGCCATGATATCGCCCGACGATTATGAGAACGACCGCGACCTCATGGAAGCTGACCGTCGTGGCCGCCGACCGATGACACATACTATATATCGCACCTATGTCAACCGCTGTATCGCTGCATCGGCCATGGATTTCGACGATATTCTTTATTACACCAATCTTTTATTGCGTGACAAACAGGATATATTAAGGCACTATCAGAGCTATTTCCGCTATATTCTGATTGACGAGTATCAGGACACCAACTTCGCCCAATATATGATTGTGAACTTGTTGTGTTCCGAAAATCAGAAATTCTGTGCTGTCGGAGATGATGCACAGAGTATATATTCATTCCGAGGCGCTAATATATGCAATATTCTTAATCTGCGAACTAAATACCCGTCTCTGCAGACATTTAAGCTTGAACAGAACTACCGTTCAACACAGAATATTATAAATGCGGCCAATTCACTGATAGCAAAAAATAAAGAACAGATTCACAAAAATATATTCTCTCTCAATTCAATAGGTTCACCGATTGAAATCACCCAGGCTTACACCGATTATGAAGAGGCCGTGCTTGTAGCCAATCAGATTGCCAATCTCCATCATAGCCAGCATGACGACTACGACCACTATGCAATATTATACCGCACCAACGCACAGGCCCGGCGACTTGAAGAACAATTGCGCAACCGCAATATTCCGTATCGAATATGGGGAGGCATGTCGTTTTTCCAGTACAAGGAAGTAAAAGATCTCATAGCTTACATGCGCCTCACGGTTAACCCCGATGACGATGAAGCCCTGCGACGCATCATCAACTATCCCACCAGAGGTATTGGTGAAACTACCATCAAAAAGCTCGTCCGCACCGCCATCGATTCTAATTCGAGCATATGGAATATTCTTACTCATATCGAAGAATATGATACCGGACTGGCTTCTGCGGCTCTGAAGAAAGTAAACGCATTCCGCGATCTTATTCAGGGGCTGATAAATTTCAATGCAGCCAACG